>CAUCWU010000001.1 GCA_958446555.1 uncultured Lachnospiraceae bacterium
ATTAAAGTGTAAAGGATTATTAGTGGGAAGTTTATACGGATAAAAATATTTACCGGGGATCGGTCAGTACATAAGCAGCAGACAAGAAAGCTCTCCGCAAAAGAAGAGCAGTTGATTAACGATATTATTAGTCAATACTTGTCTTAGCAAAATAATAATCATAGGATAATAAGAAGAATTGTAGGAATTGGTAGGGGCAGAATATCATCTGCCCCCCAATATTAATTGATAAGATATTAGTCTTCTTCGATGATTTGAATTTCAAGATAGTCAAAGTCAATTGTCTCGATAAAGCTGTCTTGGCGAAATCTCGTCTTGGAATGACGTTTAAAATCGGAAATATTTGATGGCAGCCAGATCGGGACAGCTAGATCAAATTCATGGGCCAGGGTTTCAAGAGCTGCGAACACCTTTTTTGTACGGCTCAAATCAGGTGATGGATTTTCAACAACGAAATCCATAAGAAGATGGTTGTCTGCAAAGACTTTACCCCACATGCGAAACATAAAAACCTCCTGAAAAGAAAAAACTTGTGCTATAGTGAAAAATAGTATATAGTAAACTATAGAAACTGTAAACTGATTGAAAACTGACTGTCGTCAGTATAACAAAAAGTATTTCCAAAGGCAAGCGTGAGAGGAAATCTTTTTGGACAATCGTCATTAGGAGGAGTAAACATGGATGATTACAAGCAGCCGGATATGCCGGAGACATCTGATGAGGTAGAGATGCTGCTTGATGAGCAGACAGTGCAAGCTGAGAAGGCGACACAGGCTGAGCAGACAGTGCAAACTGAGCAGGTAGAGCAAGAAGAATCCACAGATGCTATGTCAGTGGACACTGTTTCGCCAAATGAACTACCATCAGATCAGGCATTATCGGATGAAGCATCAGAACAGGAATCAAAGGATGTTCAGTTAGAAGACATACAGCTGCCAGAGGCACATTTGGCAGAGCAATCAATGACTGAGAGTGAGCAACCAGAGCAACCAATAACTGACAGCGAACAATCAGAGCAGCCGATTGCTGAGAGTGAGCAGACAGAAAGCTTGCAACAGTCTGATGCAGAGACTGAGTCACAGCCTGATGCGCAGTTCGACACACAGTCATCTGTAAGTCAGTCTGTAACACTTGATGCAATTCAGGATTCAGAGACGGTAAAAACTGTAAATTTGGTAAAGCAGCTGTTAAATGATCTGGATGAAGCGCAGAAAGATAAGACGCGCTTAAGCAGTGAGTTAAAGCAGAATGAGAAAGCCTACAGCAGCATGGAAAAGAGTGTGGCAGAGGGAATCACCACTGCACTCAAAAAGAAAAAAGAAGAGATTGCTGCAACCTACGATAGAGAGCTAAGCCAGTATCAGGATCAAATTGATGCTTGCAAGACCGAGCGTGCAAAGGCCAAGGCAAATGCGATTGCTCAGCGTATTCAGGTTGAGACAGCTCCGCTCAATCAGCAAAATCAGCAGTTAGAGGCGCAGATTGAGCTGAAATTCAAGGAAAACAAGGTACCAGTCGTATGTAAAAAACGTGCGATCTCGATGTTGTTTTTCCCAAAAAACAGCCACGACTGGGCAGTTGATATTTTAGTTGGTGTTGGACTTTTGTTTGTTGTGCCGCTTCTGTTTGCACTGACCATTCAAAATCGATTTGCACTTGCATTTAGCTTTTTTGTATATGTTGGTGTACTATTTGCCGCATATCTGTATCTACTTCATAAATATATGTTAAAGTTTATAAGCGTAAATGATGAAGTAGAAGAGCTTAGAAAGCAGATTCGCGTCAACAATAAGAACAAGCAGTTGATGACAAATCGCATCAAGAAGAGCCAGGATGAAACAGGATACAATCTTGGTAGCTTCGATGACAAAATTGCAGGAATTCAGCAGGTTATGCAGGATACAGTTGCAAAGCGTCAGGAAGCGCTTGAGAATTTTGAGAGTGAAATTCGTCATCAGATTACAGCGGACATCACAGCAGCCAATAAGGATGAGTTATTAGAACTGCAACAGGCATTTGAGGACAAGCGCAAGGAGCTTTCAGACAAGAAAGACGAAATCGAACAGATCGAAAAGCTGCTCAAGGAAGAATATGAGCCTGTCTTTGGAAAGGATCTGTTGTACAAGCAGCGTTTGAATAAATTTGATTCGTTCTGTCAGGAGAATGCAGACTTGTCAATGGAAGATGCACTTGCTCAGTATCGGGCATTGTCTGGAAGTAAGCTGTTAAAAAAGTAAACAGCCCCTGATAGATCTCATCAGCCAGACTCATGACGAATGAGAGCGGAATGCTTTGCTTATGAAATGGAACTGGGTTTTCTTCACAGCTAGTCACACCAGTAATCGCGATTTCTCCAACCGGAGGAAGTGATTTACAGACACCCTCGCCAGGGTACAGGGCACTGCCAGAAAGGCAAAGCATGCCAAGATTTTCTCTAGTACCGATCGAGGCATCGATGGCAATCGTAAGAAAATTTCCATGACGCTTGATAAGGCGAAGCTTTTGACGCAGGTTCACCGCATGAACTGGGTGATACAGAGAACCACATACGACAAAATGATCCGGCATGGATGCGCATAGATGCTCCAGCTTATAGCCCACGAGTGGGCCAAGACAGTCTCCAGGGACACGGTCACTGCCAATACAAAGGAAAAGTATTGGTCGGTGGCCGTTCTTTTTTTGGTTTCGATCAACCAGATTTAGTAAACAGTGGGCAAAGCCCTCAGAGGAAAAATCAGCTTGCGAAAAATAGGATGGAGAATTGACTGTGTTCATAGATACCGCCTTTCTGAAACGTTTCTTTGCTTCATTCTATCCCAGAAAAGATTGCTTTATTCGCCGGTCGAAATATTCTATGCATTTAAAATTGGATCTGGAGGTGTCATATGGAAGAGGAAAAGAAGCTGCCGAAAAATATTCGTCAAATGGCAGAAAAGGAAGAACGCGTCAGGGTTTATCTTGAGGACTATGCATATACCTTTATACATAAGCTAGCTTGCGCAAATCGGGTGCGAACAGGTGTATTATTGGGAAGTCGCATGATTGCTGAGAATAAAAGATGTTGGTTTGTAAAAGGGGCAGTTGAGCTAGAGGATGAGGAGAAAGGAGATGATGAAAGGGGGACACAAAAAGAGTCAGAAGAAGGGGGCGGTAACAAATCAAGTGGTGAATCTGATAAAGAAACCATCAATCAGAAAATTTGGGATACAACCCAGTCTGTGATACAGGAATATTTTCCGGGATGTAGCATCTGTGGTTGGTTTATTTGTGGAAGTGAAGAAAATTTTCCAGATGGAGAACAATTAAAAAAGACACATCGACAGATTTTTTCTGGGGAAAATTGTTTGATGTACTGGAAAAAGGGGGACGAGGAGAGTTTTTGGATCGAGGAGGATGATGCGATTCTTCATCTAAAAGGATATTTTGTGTATTATGAGAAAAATCCAGAGATGCAAAATTATATGTTGAGCCGCAAGGAGGAGGCTAGTGAGGATGTAGACGATGAGGCAGCTTTAAACTTTCGAAAAATCATGAAAGAAAAGCAGGATACGAAGCATGCCCAAAGCTTTAAGCATCAAAAACATCCGAGGCATCTGAACAAAGAATCTGTTCATGATGAAAGTCAGGAATCCATTCATGATGAACTTCAGAATCGTATTCAGAATGGTCTCTGGGTGAAGGTGTGTGCGGCAGTATTGGTTGGCGTTCTTGTTGGAGGTGGTGTGCTATTATCAAGAGGAATCAAGGAAAAAGAGGATTCCGTGCAGGCGCTCGCTGTCGGTGCATCGGTTGAGAGACAGAGCGGTGAATTTATAGAGGGCAGTTTGGAACAGGAATCGCAAAGTGAAGATCAAATACAAAGTACAGTGGAGGCTAATATGCAGCTAGATGCACAGAGCAAATCCCAGACAGAAAACCAGGTAGAATCTCAGGCAGATACGCAAGCAAAAAATCCAATAGAAGCAGAAACCCAAATATCAGACGATGCGCAGATGCAAGCCGGAAAAACAAACGATGAAAATTCAAGTGATCAGGCAAAGGTGGATAATGATCAGACTGATAAAAAAGATATTGCCGCGATGCAAGATGTAGGGATTTTTTCTGGAGATATGGTGTTTTATAAGGATGGTCTGGGGGCATCGGTATACCGAATTACTGATAAAAGTAGTGGTACAGATGAGAAGACACAGCAACAAACAAGTGATGAAGAGCAGCCTCAGACAGAAAATTCAGATGGACAATCAGCAGAGACACAAAATAGCACATTAGCAGCATCAGAAAACACACAGGAAATTCTAACGATTGAGGTGCCAACTGTAGAGGCAGCAGTGAATCGTCCAGCCTCTTATACTGTTCAACCGGGTGACACGCTGATAGAAATCAGTAGAAAATTTTATGGTTCTTCTCAGATGGTCATGCAGATCAAGGAAGCAAATGGCCTTGACGATATTAATAAAATCTATATTGGGCAGGAATTGACACTGCCATGAGGTCATGGGGATAGGGGAATATGGCTCTTTAGGGCTACTTGCCCTGTCCCCGTGGCTTTTCATGGCTTTTCTTTGACACTGCCATGTGAATATGTTATACTTTTTCAGACGCATAGCACCCAATGGGTGTAAGTGCCATGAGAAAATGATAGTAAATTTTGCGGAAAGGAAACAGCATGGCAACGGATAATGAATTCCAAAGAGAACGAAAGAAAAAACAGCTCAAACAGAACATGGTTATAAATGACAAAGTTCAATCGGCACCGATTAGTTGGGCTGAAGATCATAGAAAGACAATCAATATTGCAGGAATTGTCGCAGCAGTGGGTGTACTTTTGGTAGTCATTGTGTGGCTAGTGGCAGCAAAGCTGTGGCGCTACAGAACATATGAGGTGAATTGGCGAGTTGATGTATCGAATGCCTCTTCAGCAGGATATGCCGCGTACGCAGACGGAATCGTTGTGATGAATAAAGATGGTGCTACCTATTATGACAGTAAGGGGGGAAAGGTCTGGTCAGCTCCATATGATATGAGCAATCCTCATTCAGCTGTTAGTGGCGATTATATTTTAATCTATGATTTAAAAGGAAAGAATTTTACAATTTGCAATAAATCAGGTATTACCGGAAGTGGCACGACATCATTGATTATCACAAAAGGTGTGATCGCAGCAACTGGTGTCACTGTACTTCAGATGGAAGATCAAGATGCAAGCCTGCTTTCATATTACCGAAATACGGGTGAAGAGTTGGCAGTTTCCATTCGAAATCCACTTCAGGTTGACGGATATCCGCTTGATATCAGTGTTTCTCCAAACGGTCAGCAGTTAGCTGTCTCCTATTATTCCATTGCAGAGGGAGTGGGAACAAGCAGCATTTCCTTTTACGATTTTGAAAGAGGAAAGGAAGCAGCAGACCGAATTGTTGCAAGTTTTGATTATTCTGAGAACAAGGCTTATGTGCCAAAGGTTGTCTATTTGAGCGACACGAAAGCATTTGCCGTTGGTGATTGTTGTATCAGCTTTTTTGATGTCTCACAGAGAACAGATATCACTAGAAAAGATATTGCAATAGACGGAGAAATTCAGAGAATTTTTTATGACAATGATTATCTAGGTCTTGTTGTAAAAGAGAATGAAGAATATACAATTCGTATTTACACATCAGAGGGAAAAGAGCATGCAGTCACAAAACAGGATACGCTTCACACTGGCTATGCATTTCAGCAGAGAAATGTTGTGATGTACGATGCTGATTACTGTGAGGTTCAATCCTTCTCAGGAAGAGTTCGCTTTGCAAGAGAATTTGGAAACAATCTGTATACGGTGATTCCGGGAAGTAAATTTAAGAGCTATTATCTGGCAACGATGGAGGAACTGCAGAAGATTCAGCTTAGGTAAAAATGAAGATAAGAAATCCTTGCTTTTCATCCATCTGTCTGGTAAACTGAGGATAAGAAAAAGGTTACAGTTTACATAAATAAAATTGTAACAAAAAACGATGCGCTTGAGCGCGGAATGGAGACGAAGATGAGTAATATTGATACAATGTCAGTAAATGCAATCCGTGTACTGTCCGCAGATGCGATCCAGAAGGCAAAGTCAGGACACCCTGGCCTGCCGCTTGGATGTGCGTCCGTAGCCTATGAATTATGGGCAAAGCATTTAAAGCACAACCCAAAGGATCCGGATTGGAAAGATCGCGACCGCTTTATTCTTTCTGGAGGACATGGTTCCATGCTTTTGTACTCACTGCTTCACCTGTTTGGTTATGGTGATTTAAAAAAGGAAGATCTGATGCAGTTTCGTCAGTGGGGTTCTCTGACACCTGGTCATCCGGAGTATCGCCACACAGTTGGTGTTGAGGCAACGACAGGACCTCTTGGTGCTGGTATGGGTATGGCAGTTGGTATGGCAATTGCAGAGCGTCATATGGCAGCTGTTTTCAACAAGGAAGGTTATCCGGTTGTAGATCATTACACATACGCACTTGGCGGCGATGGATGTATGATGGAAGGTATTTCATCTGAGGCATTTTCTCTTGCAGGCACTTTAAAGCTGTCTAAGCTGATCGTTTTCTATGATTCCAACCGCATCTCTATTGAGGGATCAACAGATATTGCATTCACAGAGAATGTTCAGAAGCGTATGGAAGCATTTGGTTTCCAGACAATCACAGTTGAGGATGGAAATAACCTAGAGGAGATTGGAAAGGCAATCGAGGCAGCAAAGGCTGATACTGAGAGACCATCTTTTATCACTGTAAAGACTCAGATTGGTTTTGGATGTCCGGCAAAGCAGGGCAAGGCAAGTGCACATGGTGAGCCTCTTGGCGAGGATAACATCAAGGCAATGAAGGAAAACTTAGGCTGGCCGTCAGAAGAGCCATTCTTCGTACCAGAGGAAGTTTATGATCATTATAAGGAAATCGTAGAAGGCTTACAGCCAGCAGAGGATGCTTGGAATAAGATGTTTGCAGAATACTGCGAGAAGTATCCGGAAATGAAGAAACTGTGGGATACTTACTACGATGAGGATTTGGCAGAGAAGGTTTGCGATGATTCAGAGTTCTGGGCTTATGATGATAAGGCAGATGCAACAAGAAATCTGTCTGGTAAGATGATCAATCGTATCAAAGACAGAATGCCAAATGTAATCGGCGGTGCAGCTGACCTTTCCCCGTCCACAAAGACCTATATGAAAGATGAGGGTGATTTCTCAGCAGAAAATTATGCAGGACGCAACATGCACTTTGGTGTTCGTGAGCTTGCCATGACAGCAATCGGAAATGGTATTATGCTTCACGGCGGACTGAGAGCATTTGTTTCTACCTTCTTTGTATTCTCTGATTATACAAAGCCAATGGCACGTCTGTCTTCAATCATGGGTGTACCGTTAACATTCGTATTTACACACGACAGTATCGGTGTAGGCGAGGATGGACCGACTCATGAGCCAATTGAGCAGTTAGCAATGTGGCGCTCAATGCCGAACTTCCATATGTTCCGTCCAGCGGACGCAACTGAGACAGCAGCAGCATGGTACAGTGCAGTTACATCTAAGAGAACACCAACTGCGCTGGCATTAACAAGACAGAATTTGCCGCAGATTGATGGAACCTCAAGAGAGGCATTAAAGGGTGGTTACATTGTACAGGATTCAACAAAGCCGACTCCGGATGCAATTATCATTGCTTCTGGTTCAGAGCTGTCCCTTGCTGTAGAGGCAAAGAAGGTTTTAGCAGAGGATGGAATTGATGTTCGTGTCGTATCTATGCCATGTATGAATCTTTTCGAGGAGCAGTCTGAGGAATATAAGGCAAAGGTTCTTCCAAAGAATGTAAGAAAGAGAGTTGCAGTAGAGGCACTTTCTGGATTTGGATGGGATCGTTATGTCGGACTTGACGGTGACATCATCGGAATGAATCGTTTTGGTGCATCTGCTCCGTACAGCAAATTGTTCCCATACTTCGGATTTACCGTAGAGAACGTAGTAGCAAGAGTAAAGGCACTGTAATAAGATTACGCTGCCAGAATCAAAACTAAAAAAGCTAATTGTAAGGCAGAGTAGAGATCAAAAAGCCATGGAAACGGGAGAGAGTAGCACCTTAGTGCCACTGTTCCTGATTCCGTGGCTTTCTATGTTAAAGATTATATAAAATTTGAGTACATAAAAATGGCAAGAGGAGTTCTCTCGGTTCTTGACGACAATGGTTATCCATATGGAATTCCGATGAATCATTGGTATAACGAAGAGGACGGAAAGCTGTATTTCCATGGTGCAAAGACCGGTCATAAGCTAGAGGCAATCAAAAACTATGACAAGGTGTCATTTTGCGTCTATGACAGTGGTTATAGAAATGAGGGCGAGTGGGCACTCAATATTAAAAGTGTTGTAGTCTTTGGACGCATGAGCATTGTGACAGATTCTGCTCAGATTGAAAGAATCTGTACAACTCTCTGTAAGAAATAATGATATTTGAGTAAAGTTGACAGTACCCCGGCAGAAACGATCTGCCGGGGCTTTTGAAATTATAAAAGAATATGACAATCCTAAAGAAAAAGCTTGTTTAAAGTATTTGAAGATGTTAGAATACATTTAGAGAAAGAAGCAACGTGAATTCTGTTTTTACCCCAATATGAAGGGAGGATCAGGTATGAAAAAAGAAAAGATAAGAAGGTTTCGACATGTTGGAGTGATGATTTTTATGATAGGATTTGTGCAACCAGTGCAGCTACAAAATGTTTTTGCACAGGAGATTTCGCAGACAGAACAAGAAAAAGTTGACTACATGGTATTCAAAGACAGCAGTGATCGGATTTTGAACGAAAGTGATATTTGGCTATTATCACAGTCAGATATTCGGATTGCTAAAAATGAAATTTATGCGCGGCATGGACGAAAATTTGTCAGTAAAGATTTGCAGGAATATTTTAATCGGCTTTCTTGGTATGAGGGAACAATTGAACCAGAAAATTTTGATGAAAGCTGTATTACTCAGATTGAAAGGGCAAATATCAATTTTCTCGATCAGAGCTTTCAAAATGGAGTAGGGGCAGAAAATCCGTCAGTCATAGAGCAGGTCATTGAAGATCTTTTCGTGCAAAATACGCTTACAAGAGCTACATTTGAAGATAAAATTGGCATGAGCGATTTTACAGATTCAGTTTCTGTGTGGTATAGGGAAGATATTGCATCAGAAACGGAACAAAATGAGTCAAAAACAGCGATCCTTAGTAGTTTCTATCAGAAAGACAATGAAATTTTTGGAAATATCGGTTATAGAAAAAGTATTTATTATTTAAATGAGGGAAGTGCTTGCGCATGGTTTAATGGTCACGAATACAAAACGATTCTTGAACAAAGTAGTCCATTAGATTCTTGGAATTACCTATGTTCTGATGAATACGGTTTGTATCAAGATCAGGAACGCATTGTATCTTATAGTCAGGAAAGTTCTCATGAAAGCGGAGGTGCAAGCAGTGGAACGTGGCTTTTGTCTGAGCAGGCAATATATGCAGGCGGAAATAATGGTTTATCAGTTTTTGACTGGTCAGGAAATTTAATCGGAGAGTATCCAGAGTATATGTATGCGTTTATGGCAAAGGATGGAGTTGTGTATTTACTCGGAAAAGATTTTAATATTTTACGAGCAGATGAGAAAACTCTAGGCAATCCATCTGTGATAAACGATAAAGGATATTATGTATATCCGACACAAGTATATGGCGATTGGCTTGTATGTGCAGAAAATGATAGGCTGTATGGTTATCAGATGATATCTCATGATAATATCAAAGAAGTGTTTTTGGATGAGAATACAAATTGGAGAAACTTTGCGGCAGGGGACGGATGTCTATACGAGGTGAGAAATGAATGGCACACAGGAAGATGTACAGTTGAGAGGGTGACCTTTGAGGACGCGGAGCTTGCAAATTCACAGGGGATAAGTCCGCAAAAAGAAATTGTGTGTATCATTGAAGGGATTGGCTATGCCAGTATCGAAAAGGTAGAGGGAAATCTTTTGTACTTTTCTTGCGGTCCTAAAGATGGCGATTGGAATTCGCCAAAGGGCAATATGAACGATGTGTCCTTCGCAATAGATTTGGAAAAGGGAATTGTATATGTCCTTGGAGCAGGATGGTATTCGTAGATTGCAAGGTAGAAGAGATGATTCCATCATTTTGTATCCATGACAGTAATAAAAAAATGGGGGCATATCAAGATCTGCCCCCTAAAATTGTTCTTTAAATTTACTTCACTGGAATCATAAACGTAATCATCGTGCTCTGGCCTGGGATACTATTGATCGAAAGGCCAGAGTTTTTTCCATAGGCGAGGAGCAGACGATCGTGGACATTTTTTAATCCGTAGCCGGACGAGTCGGTTGTAAGAAGAGTGGAGAGCTTTTCAGGTGGGATGCCGACTCCATTGTCCATGATGGACACATAGATTTTATCGACCACCTTTGTCACTGTGATATAGAGCTGACCGCGCTTTATCTTATTTGGCAGAATGCCGTGAATAATCGAATTTTCAACGAGTGGCTGCAACAAAAGATTTGGCACTTCGATCTGTGGAAGATTCGGATCAATCTGGTACATTACGTCAAAGCTGTTGTCGTGAAGCAGACGCTGAATATCAATATACGATGTTACGTTTTTTATTTCATTTTGCAGAAGAGTTTCGCTCTTTCCTTTATTTAAGGTTGTCCGGTAAAAAACAGACAACAGCTGTGACATCTGGCTGATCTCAGGCTGGTTGTTCATAAGCGCCTTGTTGTTGATTAACGACAGACAATTGTACAGAAAGTGTGGATTAATCTGCGCCTGAAGCGCCTTAAATTGTGTTTCCTTTAGTTCAATTTTTGTCTGATAATCTTCGCGAATTAGGCGGTTAATTTCATCAATCATAGCCTGAAGATTATTGGTCAGATCACCGAGTTCATCTGTACTGTCATCATGAATATGATAGTCAAGATGACCTTCCTTAATGCGCTGTAGGTAATAGTGGAGGGCACTGATTTTCTGCTCAAAAAAGCTGGTGAATAGTTGGGTGATCGAGAATATAATGACAACACAGATAAATAAAATAGCCATAATGACACGTCCCATCTGACGAACCGAGGCAAAAATCATCTTTTCCGGCCGTTCAAGTGTTACATTCCAACCACTAGAATCCACAAGATCATTTCTTGTCACCCACTTTCGAAAATCGCTTGCATTTTCCAAGATAGAGTCAGACTCATAGGAAAAAAGAGTCTGAGAAGGGGAGTCTATCTGAATATGAAAGTCATCGGCAACTCCATCAAGATCTCCAAAGAAAAGATCGGCATTTAACTGGATTGCAATGCAGTTTTTTGAGTATGAGCGAATATAGGTGAGGTACGGTTCGCACAGGTACTGTATGACAAGCAGACTTCCATCCTTCTTTTTGTACCAAGTTGGTTGAGTAGAAGTTTTGTTGGGTGTATACCAACGTTCACCCTCTAAATCACTGATTGGGCGAAGCTGCTTGCCGTGAGTCATCGGGCCATCGGCATTGTAGATTGTGATCTGGCTGATTTCTGGGTGCTGCAAGTAGGTGGCATTCAAAAAGACATCCATTGTATAGTTTAGATATTCATATTGATCGTAGGCATTGGCATCATTGTAGGAAGAAAACTGTGCAAGTACATTTGAATTTGCCAGATAAGAGAGTAAATTCTGGTAGATGCTTATTTTGGAATCAAGCGAGTCTGACACAGAGGTGACAGTGGATTCTAGTGAGGATAGCTCGCGTGCGCGAAGTAGCTTGATTGTCTGGTTGTAGCAGAAAAATCCCATGACAGAGAGCGGAATAAAGCTGACTAGAATGCAGAGAAAAACAAGCTTGCTTCTATATTTCATATCATTGAATTTTTGCTTGATTTGTTTTAGAAAAGTTTTCATGAATGCTCCTGTCTGTATTTTTCAGGTGAGCTTCCAAAATACTCGCGAAAGCTCTGACAAAAATACGAATAATTGGGGTAGCCAGACTGAATTCCAATCTCAATCACTTTCTTTTGTGTGTGAAGAAGTGCATCCTTGGCCTTTTCCATTCGATATTGACGAATATACTGGGAGATACTTTTCCCGGTCGATTTTTTAAACAGTCGGCTTAGATAATCCGGTGTTAGATAGACGGCAGAGGCTAAAATCTCGGCAGACAGCTCCTCACTGTAATGATTGGCAATATAGGCGATTGCGCAGGAAACTTCTTTTCGCATTGTGTCTGGACCAGAGGAGAACGAGGTGAGAATCGGCTTTGAGACATCGTTTACAATGCGAATAATCTCAGAAATATCAGGCTGAAGATATAAATTGGCAATCATCGTCTCAAGCGGTGGGAAGTTTGCAGAGGCATAGATTGGAATTGCTGGGTAGAGGATAGTCAACACATTCGAAAAAAGAAATTTCACATAGATTTGCGACTGGTTGACTAAGACTTTGTACTTATCAAAAAGATGTGTCAGATACTCCTGAAGGAGCGCCTTGTTTTTGGAAGCAAGTGCATTTTGAATCAATGGCAGTAGCTGTGAATCGTCCTCAAAAGTTTCCTCCCTTTGCGCCGGAATCTCGTCTGGTAAAAAAATTAGAGTATCTGGCAGGAAGAAACGCTGTTCCATCTGCTGCTCTAAAAAAGAAAATGCCTCTTTAAAAGACTGGTATTTAGATAAAGGCTTCGTCACGGCAATATAGCAGTCCACTGAAAATTCGGCGCGAATGTGGGCAAGCAACTTATCACAAAAATGTTTCTCATCGAGGATTGGTGTGCGCATAAAAAGAACAGCCTGCTCTGGGGAGATGTTGACCGAAACCCCGTCAGGTGTCAGTGTGTTTCGCAGATTGTCAAAGAAAGCCTCTGATTTATGAACCAAAAAATCATTTTTAAATGTGAACATCGCCAGATAGCGAAAAGAAGAAAATTGTTCTAAGATAAAAGGCTCAGCCTTTGACGAATCAAAATTTCCTGAGATTGCAAGCTGAAGTGAATATTGTAACAGGAAAAGTTTCTGATTCTCTTGTTTATCAAAGCTTTCCTTCTCGGCATCCAACTGACCAATTAAAGAGGTGAGTGTTTTGGAAAGTTCGTCCGGTACGACAGGCTTTAAAATATA
Organism: uncultured Lachnospiraceae bacterium; assembly: GCA_958446555.1. Taxonomy (GTDB): domain Bacteria; phylum Bacillota; class Clostridia; order Lachnospirales; family Lachnospiraceae; genus Anthropogastromicrobium. Next base: position 13,128 of record CAUCWU010000001.1, read on the forward strand.
ATTTTCTACGCCTAAAGAGATGGCTGTCTTAGCATAGGCAAAATCGGCATAGCCACTGAAAATAATTGGGCGAATATCTGGGTATATGGCAAGTGCCTTTCGAATTAATTCGAGTCCGTCCATTCTTGGCATTTGGACGTCTGTAAATAAAATATGGGCAGGCCAGCCCTTTAATAGTGATAGTGCAGAAACTCCATCCTCAGCTTCTCGAATTTCCAGCGGAAGACCGCTATTTTTGAGCAGATACAAAATACAGTCTCGCTCGTTTTTCTCATCATCGACAATCAGCATACGGTACATGTCAAAAATCCCCCTTTATGCATTTTGTGGCTGTTTTGTCAGCTTCATTCATCATAATTTGTGTTTCTAGTATAATATTAGACCCCCATCTTTGTCAAATATATCTGGAAAATGGACAATCAAAAAAGTGATGTCCGTTTTTTTGATATATTTTCCGAAATTTTTATATATCAGTTTGTGCGTTTTTTTGATATATTTTTTAACAACAAAGCAATGCGCATGCTTACCAAACTTACTATAAAAAAGGCATTATAATATTGGAGGAGTTTAAGATGAAGAAGAGTTTCGCAATGATGATGGCAGCCGCTCTCGCTACAACATCTGTTTGTGGCGTTGCATTCGCTGAGGATGCAGCAAAGGATCCATATGGAAAATATGACGAGCTGATCACCTACACAACTGGCTATTCCTTAACCAATCAGGGTGCGGATGTTTTAGCCGGAACCCCATATGAGAATGATACACCGGAGAATAATGCATACACCCGCTACTTGAAGGAACTGTTAAATATTCAGAATGAAAATGATTTTGAAGCAACGATGGGCGATGATTATAATCAGAAGTTAGCACTTGCAATCGCAAGCCAGAGTTTGCCAGATATCATCCATGTTCCAGATTATTCTACACTGGTAGAGCTTGTTGAAAATGATATGATCGAGGATCTGACCGACGTATATAACGATTTGGCATGTGATACTGTAAAGGAATCCTATGAGAGCTACGGTGACAACAACCCGTTAAATACTGTTACCTTTGATGGAAAGATCATGGCAATCCCAAAGACAAAGCTTAGCGATGGCCAGGATTTCTTATGGGTAAGAAAAGATTGGTTAGACAAGCTTGGTCTTGAAGAGCCATCCACAATGGATGAGGTTGCTGATATGCTTCGCGCATTTATCAATGACGATCCAGACGGAGATGGAGAGGCTGATACCATTGGTCTTGCAATGCGTTCTGACGTATATGGCGGCTATCCTAATAACACATTTGGAATTGATAATATTTTCACTGCATTTGGCGCATATCCAAGCGTCTGGATTACTGCAGAGGATGGAACAGCTGTATATGGTTCAGTTCAGGAAGAAATGAAGGATGCGCTTACACTGTTAAACAGCTGGTATACAGAAGGATTGATTGATCAGCAGTTTACCACAAGAACAAATGATGATATCGTCGCACTGATCTCTAGCGGAAAGTGCGGAGCCTTTATCGGACCGTGGTGGGCACCATTTAACACTGCATTAACCTCAAGCTATGCGACTGACGATGCTGAGTGGATCAATGTATCTGCACCGGTAGGCGAGGATGGAAAGATTCAGGCAATCAATACTCAGTCCTATGCAGGTTTTGTTGCAGTTAGAAAGGGCTATGAGCATCCGGAAATCGCAATGAAGATTGTAAATGTAAATGCAGAGTACTCCAAGCAGGATACAAGCGATGCATCTCTTGAGATTCGCGAGAATCAGCCACTTGCATACTTTAACTGGCCACTTTACTGCGAAGTTCAGCCAGGCAACAATGCACAGTTAATGACAGAGCATGTAATGGCAGCAATGGACGATGAGTCTAAGGTAGATACTTTAACCTCTGATGAGTTAAGCTATTATCAGTCTGCTCAGAACTATTTAGCAGCTGAAAAAGAGGGCAAGAAGGCAGATTCCTCTGATTATTCTCAGTATATGTCCAGAATCGTATCAATGTCCCGTATGATCGAAAATCCGGCAGACTTTGTGACCCCATCCTTCTATGAGACTACAGAGTCTATGGCAATCCGTTGGGCATCCTTAGAGAAGATTGAGATGCAGACAGTTTTGAAAATCATTGTTGGTGAAGAGAGCATCGATGCATTTGATAAGTTCGTATCTGATTGGAACAATGCAGGCGGTGAGATGATCACTGAGGAAGTAAACGAAGCAATCCAGAAATAATTTTAGAAGTAATTCAAAAATGAAAACAGCAAAGTTTTCTAAGGGTAGATCAATCTGCCACCAATAAACAAAAAGCCGGGGTCAAAATGATTTTTGGCTCCGGCTTTCTTAAAAAAAGGAGGAACCTCATGAGTCAGGCAGCAACTAAGAAAAAGAAACGGCTGGGAAGAGAAGAGCTTACGCTTAATCTTATGATCCTTCCAGGCTTGATTATTTTGATCGTATTTGTATTTGCACCGTTAGTTGGCTCGCTGATGGCATTTGAAAATTATGTTCCAGCCAAAGGTCTTTTAAAGTCTAAATGGGTTGGTCTTAGTAATTTTCAGTTCATCTTCAGCCTGCCAGACAGCAAACAGGTTTTCATGAATACATTAATCATTGCATTCTCAAAACTGGTTGTGAATATTTTTGTTCCAGTTACATTTGCAATTTTATTAAATGAGATTCGCGTTAATGTTTGCAAGAAGATTTTCCAGACTGTTGTATATCTGCCTCATTTTTTGTCATGGGTTGTTTTGGCAACCGTTGTAACGAACATGTTTTCATTAGATGGACCAATCAATGCAGTAATCAGTGCATTTGGCGGCAATCCTATTTATTTCCTTGCTGATAATAAGTGGTTTCGTACTGTGATCGTAGGAACAGATGTCTGGAAGGAATTTGGTTACAATTCTGTTGTATATCTGGCAGCCTTAACAGGAATTGATCCAGGACTTTTTGAGGCTGCATCTATTGATGGTGCTAATCGATTTAAGCAGATTCTGCATATAACTGTTCCGGCGCTTCTGCCAACTGTTGTGTTAATGACAGCACTGAATCTTGGAAATATATTAAATGCAGGCTTCGATCAGGTATTTAATCTGTATAATCCAATTGTATATGAAACAGGTGATATCATTGATACATATGTATATCGAATTGGTATGGTAGAGCGTCAGTACAGCATTGGTACTGCGGTTGGCTTGTTAAAATCAGTAATCAGTTTTGTGCTGATTCTTAGTGCAAATAAGCTGGCACAGAAAACAACTGGCTCAGGAATATTCTAAAAGGGAGGTTCGTATGAAAGCAAAACCAGGAAAAATTATTTCTCAGATCGCAATATGGCTCGTGGTTCTTTTATTTGCGCTTAGCTGCTTGCTGCCGCTTTTAAATATGGTTGCGATCTCCTTAAGTGGAAGTGATGCAGTTGCGGCAAATAAAGTTGGTCTGTGGCCAGTTGATTTTACAATTACTACATACAACAAACTGCTTGGCGATTCACAGTTTTGGCATTCTTTCTGGATTTCAGTAAAGAGAGTAGTAATTGGTACTTTAATCAATATGTTTTTTACAATCTCTATGGCATATCCGCTTTCTAAGAGCAAGAAGCGTTTCCGTGCAAGAGAGATTTATATGAAGATTGTTATCTTTGCCATGCTGTTTAATGGCGGTGTCATACCGCTGTTTATGGTAGTCAGCAAGCTGCACCTGAATAACACGATTTGGTCTCTCATTCTTCCGGGTGCCGTTCCGGTGTTTAATGTCATTTTGTTAATCAATTTCTTTAAGGGTGTTCCAGAATCTCTTGATGAGGCAGCCAGAATTGATGGAGCAGGTCCGCTAACCGTTTTGTTAAAGGTATATCTGCCGATTTCACTTCCGGCATTGGCAACCGTTGGTCTGTTTGCAATTGTAAATCACTGGAATGATTATTTCTCAGGACTAATTTACATGAGTAAGGCATCCATGTATCCGCTGCAGACTTATATTCAGCAGCTGACTGTCGACTTGACGCAGATTACTGATGCAGATCAGTTAAAGCAATTATCTGCATTAAATAATCGTTCCTTTAATGCAGCAAAGATTGTGGTTTCCACAATTCCGCTTTTGATTATTTACCCATTTTTACAAAAATATTTTGTAACAGGTATGGTAATTGGAGCTGTAAAAGAGTAAAATAATAACACTAAAACAATGCCGGAGTGCAGGAAGATTCTGTGGCTGTAAAAAGCCATGCAAGTGAAGCAATTTTCTGCTCGCTGGCATTGTGTGATGAGAGAGGAGAGAAAAAAATGGCAATTCAAATTAGCCCAAATGGTCGACTGATGACCCTTCAGACAAAGGATTCCAGTTATCAGATGCTTGCTGATAAAAATGGAGTGCTTCTTCATTTATATTATGGAAGCAGTATTGGTGCAGAGGATTTGTCTGATCTTATTGTTAGAAGTGATGTTGGTTTTTCAGGAAATCCAGAGGAAGCAGGACTGGATCGCACATATTCACTTGATACACTGCCGCAGGAGGTTGCTTCTAGTGGCGTAGGTGATTTTAGAGATGATTCAGTTCGCTTGACACATCCAGACGGCAGCTGTGCAGCCGATTTTCGTTTCGAAAGCTGCGAGGTCGTATCCGGTGCATATTCGATTCCGGGTATGCCGGCACTGTATGATACAAAAGATAGTGAAGCGGGTGCATCGAGCGAGACGCTTATCATTCGCATGAAAGAAAAAGTCTCTGGAGCAATTCTTCATTTATATTATGGTGTTTGGGAAGAAGAAAATGTAATCACAAGAACGGCAAGTTTGACTAATGCAGGTAAGGAGCCAATCTATATTGAAAAGTTTTTGTCATGCAGTATGGATATGATGGATCGTGATCTTGATCTTATCAGCTTCACAGGCCGTCATGCGATGGAGCGCACAATGGAGCGCACACCAGTTACGCATATTAAGACGGAGTTTGGAAGTATTCGAGGAACATCCAGTCATCACTATAATCCGGCAATGATTCTTTGTGACCGTCATGCAACAGAGGATGCAGGAGACTGCTTCGGTTTATGTCTGGCTTATAGCGGAAGCTTTACTGCAATGGCACAGAAGGATCAAAGAGATCAGATTCGTGTTCAGATGGGTATTAATCCGTATCAGTTTCGCTGGTGCTTAACAGAGGGAGAGACATTTTTTGCACCACAAGTGATTCTTTCCTTCTCTAATCAGGGATTTAGCAAATTGTCACACCAGTATCATGATATATTACATGAGCATATGTGCAGAGGTCGTTATAAGCATGAGCGCCGTCCAGTTTTGATTAATAACTGGGAGGCAACATATTTTGATTTCAATGAAGAGAAGATTGAAAAGATTGCGGCACAGGCAGGAGAGCTTGGCATTGAGATGATGGTGCTTGATGATGGTTGGTTTGGCAAGCGTGATGATGACAACAGTGGCCTTGGTGACTGGTTTGTCAATGAAAAAAAGATTCGCGGAGGTCTGCCAAAGCTTTCAGAGAAGATCCATGAAAAGGGTATGAAATTTGGTCTTTGGTTTGAGCCAGAGATGATCTCAGAGGACAGTGATCTTTACCGTGCTCATCCAGACTGGGCAATTACAATTCCAGGACGTGTGCCAAATCATGCCCGTAATCAGCTTGTACTTGATATGACAAGAAGTGATGTGCGCGACTATCTGATGGCTCGTTTTGAAGAAATTCTTGGAAATACTAAGATCGAGTATGTAAAGTGGGATATGAACCGCAGTATCTGCGATATGTACAGCCATATTTACAAAGGTGAGCAGTCAGGCGAATGCTATCATCGCTATATACTTGGCGTTTATGATTTGCTGGAACGTTTTGTACAGCGTTTCCCTGAGATTCTGCTTGAGGGCTGCAGCGGCGGCGGCGGACGCTTCGATGCCGGAATGCTGTACTATTCGCCACAGATTTGGTGTAGTGACAATACAGATGCTATGAACCGTCTTGATATCCAGTATGGAACATCATTCTTCTATCCGATCAGTTCAGTTGGTGCACATGTATCTGCATGCCCAAATCACCAGACAGGACGAAGCGTACCGCTTTCCACAAGAGCTGATGTGGCACTTGCCGGAAGCTTTGGTTACGAGCTTGATCTTCGTCTTCTTTCAGATGAGGAAAAGGCACAAGTAAAAGAGCAGATCAAAGAGTTCCACGATTATTATGATCTGACGCACGAGGGAGATTATTACCGTCTTACAGAGCGTGATAATACAAGCTTTACTGCGTGGGAATTTGTCGCAAAGAATAAAGAACGCGCGCTTGTAGAGGTAGTAAAAAAGGATGCATGGGGCAATCCGCTTCCAGTTCATGTTACCATCAAGGGACTCGAAGACAATTCAATGTATGTCTGCAGCTTAAATGGAATAAAGCGCAGCGGAAAGACTTGGAATCATGCAGGCATAACGCTTCCGAAGTTTTTGTGCGCAGGCGAGAGTATGAAATTTACATTTATGAAGGTGGAATAGACGAGCTATTGTTTTGTTCACAGGTCGTAATCTGGATAAGCGGTGAGACGAGTTGCTTTTACGAGACTGAACGTTGTAGCGGGACTTTCAAAGCAAAGTATGATAATAGGTAGCGTAACAGGTGCCCGCGGAAAAGAGAGGTCGACAAAACAATCGTCGAAACGCTTTCGTAAAACTTTACCTGTGAACTATAAAATAAAAAAATGATATTTTTGAAAAAAAACACTTGACTAAATCGCAAAAGTATTCTATACTATAGAAGTCACGGCGATATAGCCAAGTGGTAAGGCGCGGGTCTGCAACACCCTTACCGCCGGTTCAAATCCGGCTGTCGCCTGTTAAGAGCTCTGAGAGATTCTCAGAGCTCTTTTTTGTATTATATGAACACAAGTAAGAAGATGTATAAATTGCTTTTAAACAACTTTTAAAAAATATTTAAAGAACTAGTTCGTTGACGTCTGTACTGGTAAGTGGTAGGATGGTAAAGGCAGAGCCAGCAGGGACAGACAAAAGATAGCGTCCCTGTCCCCAAAAGCGAGGTTGTTGATAGATGAAAGAATTAAAAAAAGAAGATCTCCAGATCACAGAGCTGATACATCGTTTTGTACGAGAGCATGTGGAGGCTGGGGATATATGTATTGATGCGACTGCAGGCTGCGGAAATGATACGCTGTTTTTATGTGAGCTAACCGGGGCCAGAGGAGAGGTTATGGCATTTGATATTCAGCCTCAGGCTCTTGAAAAGACGGCAACGCTTCTTGCAGAGCATGAGTGTATGGCAGAGCTGGTGCTTGACTCTCATTCAAACATGGCTGACTATATGTCTGAGGGAAGTGCTGCGTGCATTATGTTTAATTTTGGTTATCTGCCAGGTGCAGATCATAAGATTGAAACAAAGGCACAGACAAGTATTGCGGCGATTAAGGCCGGCCTTTCTATTTTACGAAAGGGCGGCATCATGACACTTTGCTTATATGATGGAAGCGATGTCCAGAGAGAGGAAAAAGAAGCTATTTTAGAAATGTTAAAGGAGCTAGACTCAAAGACATACCTTGTTATAACAAGCTGCTACTATAATCGCCCAAATCATCCGCCTATGCCTGTATTTATACAAAAATTAGAGGGAAAAGACAGCAGTTGCATTTATGGTTTTGGATTGGTATAATGTGAGTATTCAAAGAGTATTCAAATTTTTGTTTCGAAAAATGAGAAAAGAGGTATGAAGAAATGAACTATAAAAAGCGCAGAGATGAAGTATTATCAAAGATGGAGAAAAATTCCGTTCTTGTTCTTTATTCAGGAGTGGGACATCATGTGAGTGCAGATGAGTATGCACCATTTGAAGCAAACAGAAACTTCTTTTATTTGACAGGTATTCGCCGAGAGAATATGATGCTAATTTTGGATAATGCGAATGAGGAGCCGACAGAAACTCTTCTTGTTGAAGAGGCCGATCCAGACCGCGAGCGTTGGATGGGAAAGAAGATGACAGTCGATGAGGCAAAGGCGCAGGCACAGATCGAGAAAGTTGGATTTATTGACACAGAGAAGAGTGTGCTTAATCGTATTATGACAAGAGAGGATGTCTATAACGTATACTTTGACACCTATCGTCATGATATTGATGATCTTGAAGATTACAACATGATGAAGGCACGTGAGTTTGCCCAGAAGTATCCAGGTACACGTGTGAAGGACTGTGCGCCGATCATCGCTGAGATGAGAATGCAGAAGGATGAGGATGAGGTTTCCTTAATCCGTGAGGCAATCAAGCTTACAGATAACGGCTTAAAGAATCTGATGGCGCATTTGCAGCCAGGTCAGATGGAATATCAGGCACAGGCTGATTTTGAGTATAGTATCAAAAGAAATGGTGCTGACGGTGTGTCATTTCCAACGATTGCCGGAAGTGGTATAAACGGAACGATGCTTCATTATGTGACAAATGACTGTGAGTGCAAGGACAACACATTGCTCCTTCTGGATTTAGGTGCAAAGTATAAGGGTTACTGTGCCGATATCACAAGAACCTATCCGGTAAACGGTAAGTTCACCGAGAAGCAGCGCATGGTTTATGAGGCTGTTTTGGCAGCAAACCGTGCAATCAAGGAGACAGCAAAGCCAGGTATGACACTTCGCGAGTTAAACGATGTCTGCAAGAAGGTATTAGCAGAGGGCTGCATCCGCATGGGCTTAATCGAGAAGGAAGAGGAAATTGGAAAGTATTACATGCATGGTGTTTCCCATCATCTTGGAATTGATGTCCATGACGTAACAGTTGCCTCCAACAGCAAACTTCGCCCAGGTGCTGTTATCTCCGATGAGCCAGGTCTGTACATTGATGAGTGGGAGATCGGAATCCGTGTCGAAGATGATCTTTTGATCACAGAGGACGGATGCGAATGCCTGTCCGAGGCTGTTATGCGCACACCGGACGAGATCGAAGCCTTTATGGCGAAGTAATTCATTTACTAGGCAAACCCTGAGGTGGAAATGCTTTGCCAGCGATGCCGTAAAGTGAAACGGTTAGGCTCGCTGGCAATCATTTCACCGAGTGGGTTTTCGTAGAAGTAGAAACCAAGGAGGCGCCAAAAGTGAAAAAGTATAAAAAGGTATTGATAGACGCTATCCTGTTTTTTGCAATTATAGGATTGACACTGTATGGCGTTTTTCATGGCGAGGATCTCTCCGGTCTAGGAGAGGCAATCAAACAATGTAATATTCTGTGGCTAATTCCGGCAGTTCCGCTTGTACTGTTTTTTATTGCAGGTGAGAGTATTGTCATCTGGCATATGCTGGATTGCTACGGGATCTATGTGAAGGAGCGGATCTGTTTTCTTTTTTCGGCAGTCGGATTTTTCTTTAGTTGTGTCACACCGTCAGCGAGCGGTGGTCAGCCAATGCAGATCTATTTTATGAAAAAGGAAGACATTCCCGTTCCGATTGCAACAGTCATTTTGCTAGTGGTCACAATCACCTATAAATTTGTGCTAGTGGTTGTAGGAGTCGGTTTGTGGTTGTTTGCAGGGGGATTTTTAGCTGAGTATGTAGCAGAAGCAAGATGGGTCTTTTATTTGGGAATTTTGCTGAATGTCGGCTGTGTCGCATTTATGTGCGTAGTCGTATTTCATCCGTCATTTGCAAAAAAAACATTAATGCTCGGAGCAAAGCTTCTGGAACGGATACACATTTTAAAACATAAGGAGGATCGTCTGGATAAACTGGATCGCTCAATGAATCTATATCATGAGGCGGCAGAGTTTATGAGCAGTCACTGGGGAATGATTGCGAGAGTGTTTGCGATCACGGTTGTACAGCGCTTTGCAATGTTTGCTGTGACCTATTTTGTTTATCGGGCGTTTTCTCTAAATAGTATGGGCTTTTTTAAGGTCATGTTTTTACAGGCTGTGATCTCAGTATCGGTTGATATGCTTCCACTTCCGGGAGGAATGGGCATCAGTGAGGGACTGTTTATGGTCATTTTCCGCAAGGTATTTGGGGAGGCATTATTGATTCCGGGATTGGTTTTGAGCCGTGGCCTTGGCTATTACAGCGAGTTGTTTTTATCAGCAGTCTTTACAATTGTAGCTGTAGTGGTATTTCAGGTGCGTGAGCGAAAGAAAGCAAAAAAAGCAAATTAAATTAGGAAGAATCCGGACTCAGAGCAGAGGCATAATCGCAATTAGGATGGATTACGAGGGGTACAATGATAGGGTTTTATGATTATACGGTAATATTGACGTACATAAGTTTGGCATCGGCCGTTTTGGGAATGATCAGTGCCTGCTACACGAGAATTGGTTGGGCTGTCTTTTTCTTGGGACTTTCCGGCCTTCTCGACACCTTTGATGGAAAGGTGGCTAGAACAAAGAAAAATAGGACAGAGGATGAGAAACGATTTGGCATTCAGATCGATTCGCTCTGTGATATTGTGAGCTTTGGTGTCTGCCCAGTGATTATCTGTTGGTTCTCTGGCATGCAGAAAGCGTGGGAAGTCGCAATTCTGGTCTTTTATTGTCTGGCGGGATTGATTCGTCTGGCATATTATAATGTAATGGAAGAGAAGCGTCAGCAGGAGACTGATGAAAAGAGAAAGTATTATCAGGGTCTTCCGATCACTTCTATTGCAGTCATTTTACCATTTTTGTATGCAATCTCAAATTTGTGTCAGGATAATTTTGAGATCGTATTAAGCATTGCAATGCTGATCACCGGACTTCTGTTTGTGATTAATTTTAAATTTCCAAAGCCAAACAACAAGCAGCTGGCTGTGCTGATTATCATCGTCGCTGCCATTGTATTATATCTTCTATTTTGCTTTAACTGGAAGGAATATTATGGATGGAATTTATCGGATCTGATTTTCTGGAAGCATAAGCCAGTATAGAAGGGAGAGGCGCTATGAAAGAAAAGACAAGTGGATTTTTAACATTTTTATATACGACACCGATTGGAAGAGGACTTCTTAGCATTCTTGTAAGCCCAGCTGTCTCACAGGCAGCAGGAAAGCTGATGAATAGTGGCGTGTCTGCTCTGGCAGTTCCAGGCTTTATCAAGTTTCATGAGATTGATGTGTCGGAGTTTGAAAAGACAAGTTTTTCCTCCTATAACGACTTTTTTACCAGAAAACTGAAGGCGGGTGCAAGACCGTTTGAGAAGGAAGAGGATGCACTGATTAGTCCGTGCGATGCAAAGCTTACGATTTATCCGATCATTAAGGATTCGCGCTTTTGGATCAAACAGGGTCAGTACACGTTAAAGAGCTTGCTTCGCGATGAAAAACTAGCCAAGCAGTTTGAGGGCGGTATTTTGTGGCAGCTTCGTCTGAGTGTTGATGATTATCATCGCTACATCTATCCGGTGAGTGGCAGACGCTCTCATGAGAGAACCATCCACGGTGTATTCCATACAGTTCAGCCGATTGCACTTGAAAATTGTCCAGTCTACAAGGAAAATACCAGAAAATATTGTCTGATCAAGACAAAAGAATTTGGCACAGTTCTGATGATGGAAGTCGGTGCAATGATGGTTGGACGAATCACAAACCATAAGGAGACACCGGGCAATGTAGAAGTCGGTGAAGAAAAGGGCTATTTTGAGTTTGGCGGTTCTACCATTATCCTTCTGACGCAAAAAGGTGCTGTTCTTCCAAGAAAGAATATTTTGTACCGAAGCGCCAGAGGAGAGGAAACGTGTATAAGACAGGGAGAAAAGATAGGAAAAGTTAATAATAATCAGCAGTGATTTATTTTAAAGCGGTAGCTTAAGGATGATAGTACTTCCTTCGCTGTCGCTTTCGCTTACATAAACTGTTCCATTATGAAGCTGTGCAATTTCGGCAACTAGTGCAAGTCCAAGACCGGCACCGCCCATTGTGCGGCTTCTTGATTTATCAACACAGAAAAAAGGTGTAAAGATTTTTTCTTGATTTTCAGGAGCAATGCCAATTCCTGTATCCTTGATGCTAATTAAGGCAAATCCATTTTCATCTTTTATATCAATGTGCACACTTCCATCGGGATGATTGTACTTGATTGCATTTTCAACAAGATTAAAAACAGCACGGTAGAGAAGAAGATAGCTTCCAGTGACGATACAGTCTGTGTCAGATTGGAAAAGTGTAATCTGCTTTTGATCAGCAATTGGTGCAAGATCACATAGAACTTCATCAGCGAGTGCTGCAAGGCTTATTGTATCAGAGCGCTTTACACGCTGCATTCCAGTCATATCAAGCAAAATCGAAGCTAAATGGCTAAGACGGTTTGTCTGCTCAAGAATCGTGGAAAAAAGTGTCTGGTATTCTGAAACAAAAGGTTCTTTCTTTTTGGAAAATACTTCAAGATTTGTCTGCATTACAGCAAGCGGAGTTCGAAGCTCATGAGCTGCGTTGGCAGAAAACTGCTTTTGAACGTCAAATGCATCATTTAATCGAGCAAGCATCTGATTAAATGCTTCTGTCAGCTTAGAAATTTCATCATGGCTTTCTGGAACATCAATGGAAACAGAAAGATTCTGTGCCTGAATATCAGAAATTTTTTTACTGAGGCTGCGAAGCGGAGCAAGGCTTTTACGTGTAAGAAACCAAGTTGAAAGACTGCTTATTAAAATAACAACAATGGTTACAGCAAGACTTTTGATCATGAAAAGCTGCTTTGTCTGGGCAAGCTGATCATTAATCTGCGGAAATAGCATAGATGGATCAACCTGAAATGTGATAGGGGAAGAGTCATTCTGATCAATATGGATCACGTAATCGTGCAGATCATCCATTCCAGAGACGGCAGAATGACTTATAAAAAAATACATAAAAATGCAGGCAACTGTGACAAGAAGTGTTGTCAGTGCAGTAAGACGCCATTGAAGTGGCATTTTTGCAAAGAAGGAGCGCAGAGGCGCTTTTTTTTGTGTGTGAGTCATAAGAATCCTTTCCTTATCTAAATGTTTAATCATTACAGCAGTCTGCGTTAAGCAGATATCCTTCGCCTATCTTATTTTGAATAGGATCGTATCCAAGAGCTGCGCGAAGCTTTTTTCTAAGCGAGGAGATATGAACACGGATGGAATTACTGAAGCTGTTGACACTTCCATCCCAGATATGCTCAATCAATTCCTCTGGACTGATCACTTGATCTGGATGAAGAAGAAAATATTCTAACAGACTGCTTTCTTTTCGCGTGAGGGAAAGTGGCATGTGATCAATCTGGGCAAGTCTTGTTTTTGTGTCAAATGATATGCGGCCGCAAGTTAGGCAGATATTTTCCTGAATAAATTTGCGGCGTGTGAGGCTTCGTATTCTGGCCTCAAGCTCTTCAAAATGAAAAGGTTTTGTAAGATAATCATTTGCACCAAGATCAAGTCCCTCCACCTTATCCTGAATTTGAGTTCGTGCAGAAAGGATGATAACTGGAGTGGATGAGTTTTCTGTGCGAAGCTGCTGTAAAATGGAAAGACCGTCCATTCCTGGAAGATTAAGGTCAAGCAAAATAAGATCGAATGGTTCTGTCAGACAAAGCTCTAGTCCTTCATTTCCGTCCATGCAGGCGTCCACCTCGTATCCGTCAAGGCGAAGTCCTTCAGCGATAGAGCTGCAAAGCTGTGCTTCATCTTCGATTACTAAAATATGCATATCTTCATTCCCCTTTCAAAAATGGTTATTTTTTAAAAGTATATCATACGAAGAATAAAATAGTTGTTAAAAAATAAAATTTCTTAACACTAATTTTATACGGCATGTGTTATAATCGCCTCAGATCAAAACAAAGAAAGGAAGGATCATAAGAAATGAGAAGAAATAGATTACATATTGGAGTATTAGTAAAGGCATATTTAGCAGCAGGTGTGATTGGAGTATCATCCTTAGGTGCATTTGCAGCACCTGTATTTGCAGCAAAGAATGATAGCAACAAGGAGACAACGACTGGAGAGGCAATCCCAGCAGGAGAAGCAATCCCGGCAGGAGAAGCAATCCCGGCAGGAGAGGCAATCCCAGCAGGAGAATCAGTTTCCTCCGATATGATCTCTGGAACATTTACACCATCTGAGATTTCTTGGAAGGTTCAGGATTCTTATGAGTTTCCATTCATGGGTCTGAATTTTACATTAACAGATAAGCTGTTAAAGCAGATGGAAGATGGAAAGGTTGCAATGCTGACAGATGAGAACTGGAATGAGAAAGGCGATGCAATTTCTTATGCATTCTTTAGCTGGTATACAATGACAGAAGAGCAGCGTGATGCTGTCATTGAGAAAATGGGAACTGGCTATGATGACTGGGTAAAGAGTCTTGGAAAGATTGGAACTATTGGAGTATACAGCACAGATGTGACAGATCAGTTAGATGAACTGACTGGTTGCACAGAGCACACAAAGCTTGGCGAGAGCAGTGATGGAAAATATGAGTATTATTTAAGTATTAGTAAGGATGCAGATAAGAAGCTGAAAAAGGAATTAGAAAAGACAAAGACAGAGCTGACTGACATGGCAGAATTTCAGCAGATGTCCGCATTCGATCAGCCAATCGATATGGTGCAGCAGGATGGCGATAATGTTGGAAAGTTTGAGATGACAGGTATTGATAAGAAAACTTATACTGAGGATATGTTTAGTGAGTATGATCTTACACTGGTAAATGTATTTACAACATGGTGCTCTCCATGTGTTAATGAGATTCCGGAGCTTGAGAAGCTGTATCAGGAGCTTAAGGATCAGGGCGTTGGTGTAACAGGTGTTGTATTAGATACGGCAGACAGCGAAGGCAATCAGGACGAACAGGCCATCAAAAAGGCAGAGCTTCTTCAGGAAAAGACAAAGGCTACCTATCCATTCCTGATTCCGGACAAGAATATGATGAATGGACGTCTTCAGGGCATCTCCGCATTCCCGGAAACCTTCTTTGTAGATAAAAATGGAAACATTGTAGGCGAAACATATTCTGGAAGCCATACACTTGAAGAGTGGAAGGAAATTGTGGAAAAAGAGTTAAGCGCAATCAAGGAAAATAATTGATATGAAAATAATGCAAAATAAAATGGTGTCTAGGGCGAATGCAGCCCTGGACTCCAAATGGACAGGACTTTGTCTGGCAGTGGTCGGACTGTTGATGATGGCGTTTGGTATTTTTCGCGGTGAGATGGCAGTTGTATTTACTAAGGCGATTAATATTTGTATGGAGTGTATAGGAATTGGATAAGAAAATGGCTCAGGAAAAAACAAGTAAGAAAAAAACAAATAAAGTAAGTGATGCAAAGCGCCATGGCATTCAGGCAGTGTGGGCATTTTTGACAAACAGCCATGTATCAGGCTTTGTAACAGGAAAAATTTACACGGGAAAATTAAAAAATGTCTGCGTACCTGGACTCAACTGTTATTCTTGTCCAGGAGCTGTCGGAGCCTGTCCAATAGGTTCTTTGCAGGCTGTTGTGGGCAGCTGGAATTTTAAGATGGCTTATTATGTTGTTGGCTTTTTGATTTTTATTGGAGCCATTTTTGGAAGACTGATCTGTGGCTTTTTATGTCCATTTGGACTAATACAGGATCTGTTAAATAAAATTCCTTTTCCGAAAAAAATTCGTACCTTTAAGGGAGATAAGCTGCTTCGCAAGCTGAAATATGTAATATTTGCTGTGTTTGTTATTTTGCTTCCTATGTTTTTAGTGGACATTATGGGACAGGGCTCACCATATTTTTGCAAGCTCATCTGTCCGGCAGGAACGCTAGAAGGCGGTATACCGCTTGCACTGTTAAATAAATCAATGCGCAGTGCACTTGGTGCTTTGTATGTTTGGAAGAATGCGATTTTGGTTGTAACAATCATTCTGTCAATTATAATTTACAGACCATTCTGCAAATATATTTGTCCGCTTGGAGCATTTTATTCCGTTTTCAACAAAGTATCGTTTTTCAAATATCGTGTCAGCAAAGAAAAATGTGTTGGCTGTGGAAAATGCGCAAAGGTTTGTCGTATGCAGGTAGATCCTGTTGTAAACGCAAACAGCCTAGAGTGCATTCGCTGCGGACGTTGTAAGCAGGCTTGTCCAACAGGAGCCATTAGTTGTGGTGTAAGTAGGGAAAAAAATAATATGTAAAATTAGAATAACTTTACATCAGGCAAGGCTAAAAAAGCCTTGCCTTTTTTTGTGAAAAAGCGTAAAGTGAACCTTATAACATTGAGAATGAATCTGGTGCTAGAAAAAATTTGACGAGAGAAAAAGGAGAGAAAAAGCGATGAAGATTCCATTTGACGTGAAGATGTTAACAAGCGGGGCATCACTTTTAAAGCAGGAGAAAGACAGTGCTTTATTGAAGCTGTCAAAGGATGGAGCGGGTATTGTGCTGCCATGGGATGTAATGAAAAATGAGCGTTACTTTATGTTTCAGATTGAGACACTTGAGGAACATTGTGATGCTTTCAATGTGTATGTGTATGGTAAGGATGATGAGCCAACGATGACGATTCGTTTTGGCATTCTGCCGCAGATTACAACACAGATTTGTTTGGATAAGGAGTGGTTTAAAGCAGGTGTGCTGTTTCCAGAGGCACTTCCGGGTGAGCTAAAGATTGTCTGTCATGGCGGACGAATTGTGCCAGAAGAAATTACACGTATTGAGATGAAGACTATTCCAGTATTTCATGATATTACCGTGCGTATCAGCAACATGGCATTAACGGATACATACCCGGAAGATGTTGAGCTTTTAGATGTTAAGCTTGTCGATAGTCTTGGACAGAATAAGCGAAAGGAATGGTCAGGCAAGACAAAGGATATTGAGTCGTTAAAGAGCATTCTTGAAAAACAAGTTAAAGATGGCGAAGAAGGCTATCCATTTGAAAATTGGTCAAAATGGGGCGGCTGGAAAAATAAAAAGCTGGCCAAGGGCACAGGCTTTTTTACAAAATATAAGGCAGATGGCAAGTGGTGGCTTGCAGATCCAGACGGTTATGCGTTTTTTAGTGCAGGACCAGACTGCGTGAATGTGCCAGTGGACTGTCGTGTTGATGGAATTGAAAAATGGCTAGATTGGCTGCCAGATGAGAAACAGCAGGCATATGAAGAAATGTTTTCACCAGACCGTGTATTTAAGGATAGAAAAAGAAATGCGAAGATGTTCTCCTATGCAGGTGCCAATTTATATCGCGTGTTTGGCGAAGACTGGTATCAGATATGGAAGAAGATGATGGCAGGACAGCTGATGCAGATGGGCATGAATACGCTTGGCAACTGGAGTGATCAGCGCCTTTTTGAAAATACACCGATACCATATGTAACTTCACTTCCAGAATTTCCGGAGACAAAAAAGAAAATTTTCCGTGATTTTCCAGATGTATTAAGTGATGAGTATAAAGAAAACGCGAAAAATAATGCAAAGGCACTAGCAGCAAGGAAGGACGATCCGATGATGATCGGCTATTTCCTTAGAAATGAGCCAAGTTGGGCATTTGTGGATAATTTGGTGCTGGCAGACGAGGTACTGTACAATCCAGAGCGCACTGTATGTAAGGAAAAGCTGATTGCGGCTTTAAAAGAAAAATATCAGACAGTGGAGGCATTAAACACAGCATGGAACACGAAGTTTACTGACTTTGATGATCTGTATCAGCCGATTCGTGATGCATCAGCTAAATCTGAGGCTGCAAAAGAAGATCAGAAAACATTCTCAAAAGAGATGCTTCGAGCTTATGTTGAGATTCCGTCAAAAGCATGCCGAGAAGTCGATCCAAATCATATGATTCTTGGTATGAGATGGGCATGGATTTCCGATCCGGATCTTGCAACGGGATGGGAGAATTTTGATGTATTTTCCATTAACTGTTATGCAGTCGATCCAACAGAAGCAATCTCTCATGTTGTAGAGCTTGGTGTGGATCTGCCTATTATGATTGGTGAATTTCATTTTGGAGCACTAGATACAGGCTTATCAGCAACAGGACTTGAGGGTGTACTGACACAAAAAGACCGTGGAAAAGCCTACCGCTATTATTGCGAGCGTGTAGCAGCTCATCCAAATGGTGTTGGCTGCCACTATTTCCAGTGCTATGATCAGTTTGTTCTGGGGCGTTTTGACGGAGAAAATTATAACATTGGTTTGTTTGACATTTGTTCACGTCCATATCAGGATATGGCATCTTATGTAAAGCAGTGCAGCGAAGCTATGTATGAGATTGCGGATGGCACAAAGGTGCCTACAGATGAAAAGGCAGAAAGCATTCCGATGATTGCGTATTAATGTGTTATTTTTTTCAATAGAAAGGAAATATTATGAGTAAATTGATGAAATCCGAATGGAGAGACCGCATCAGTCATTGGGTGCGCACACTCAAAGATGATTTTTATCAGCCACTTGGTGAGATTCAATGGGAGGCATTTCGCACAAATGAACAGCTCTCACTTGGGGAGGCAAAAAAAGAGCAGTTTGTTTCGGTAAAGCCAGGTTTTACTTGGGGAAATACATATGAATATTGTTGGATGAAGGGACACATTCAGCTGAGTGAAGAAGCTGAGGGCAAACGTATTGTGATGAATTTGAAGCCAGATGGTGAGGCAACACTGTTTGTAAATGATAAGGCTTTTGGTACATACCGTGCGTCTTGGGTTAATGAGCCGCATCATTATATTGTAGACAATGTGTTAAGTCGCTGTGCAAAGGGAGACGAGCAGTTTGATATCATGATGGAGGTCTATGCTGGTCATTATTATCCAGAGGCACCGACAGGAGGATGTGCGACAGGTCCAGTGCTTCCGGGCTCCTATACAGACAAATTAGAAGAGGGAAAGAGACGTACATTGGGACGCTGCACTTACGGAATTTGGAATGAAGATGCTTACCAACTTTTTATGGATGTAGATACACTTGGACGTTTACTTGAAGTGCTTGACAAGACAAGCCTTAGAGCGGCAAAAATAGCAAAGGCATTGGAACAGTTTACATTGATTGTTGATTTTGAGCAGGAACGGGATGCCAGAATTGATTCCTATAAAAAAGCGCGTGAAGCTTTAAAGCCAGTGCTAGAGGCCGAGAATGGTTCGACAATGCCAGTCTTTTATGCAGTGGGAAATGCTCATTTGGATTTGGCTTGGCTGTGGCCGATTGCGGAAACCGGTCGTAAAACCGCGCGTACATTTGCGGCGCAGCTTCGTCTGATTGAGGAATACCCAGAATATAAATTTATTCAGAGCCAGCCAGCAGAGTATGAGATGTGCCGCAAACTGTATCCGGAACTTTTTGAGCGAATCAAGGCGGCTGTCAAAAAAGGACAGTGGATTGCAGAGGGTGCCATGTGGGTGGAACCTGACACGAATATGGCAAGTGGTGAGGCACTGATTCGTCAACTGCTGTATGGAAAGCAGTATTATAAGGACGTATTTGATGTGGACAGTGAAGTGCTGTGGCTTCCAGATACGTTTGGCTACACAGGGGCATTGCCACAGATTTTAAAGGGATGCAAGGTCAACTATCTGGTAACACAGAAGATCTTTTGGTCATATAACGAGGGTGAGCAATTCCCGTATCATTACTTTAACTGGGAAGGCATAGACGGAAGTAGGATTGTGTCATTTCTTCCGACAAGCTATACTTATAAGACTAATCCTAAGCAACTTGAAGAAGTGTGGAAAAACAGAAGTCAGCTTCAGGATCTAGATGCCTTTTTGCTACCGTTTGGCTATGGCGATGGCGGCGGTGGTCCAACAAGAGACGATATTGAGTATGCAAAAAGAGAACAAAATCTTGAGGGTGCACCGAGAGTTGAACTGTCTGATCCGAAGAGCTTTTTCAAGAAAATGGACGAAGCGGGCGGACCAGTCAATACTTATGTAGGTGAGCTGTATTTTAATGCACACAGAGGAACCTACACCTCTCAGGCAAAAGTAAAGCAAAATAATAGACGTGCTGAGTTTGCACTTCGCGAGATGGAGATGTGGGGAGCATTTGGTCTTTGTAAGGGAAATGTATATGACAGTGAGAAGGCTGATGCTCTCTGGAAGGAATTATTGTTAAATCAGTTTCACGATATTCTTCCAGGCTCCTCGATGGGAAGAGTTTACGAGGAAGCAAGGAAAGCTGTTGGCGGTGTAATTGAGACAGCAAATAAACAGGCAGATATATATATGAGTCAGCTTGTAACAAAAGAAAATGAAAATGATGTGACGCTCTTTAACTCATTTGGTTTTGAGAGAAAGACGGTGGTAGAGCTTCCAGAAGCATTTGCAGACGGTGCAAAAACCTTTGAAGGAGAGGAAGTTTTTGTTGAGAAGACACCGTTTGGCGTTAAGGCATGGGTAACAATCCCACCGTGCGGAGCTGTTACACTTGTTCCATACAAGAAGAAAAATGTGGAGCAAAAGGCTGTGTCAGCAGAAAAGACCACGGACGGCATTGCGCTTGAAAATTCACAGGTACGCGTCAAGATAAACAAAAAAGGCGAGGTGACAAGCTTTGTCCTAAAGGAATCAGGACGTGAGTTTGCAGCAGATGCCTTGAATTGTTTCCATTTTTATAAGGATGTACCACGCATGTTTGATGCATGGGATATTGACTCAAATTATAGGGAGCAGGAGCTTGAAGGAGCATTTGATGTGTGTACCGAGCTTGTGTCAGATGGAATAGAGGCAGTCATTAAAGTTACAGGAAAGATTGGAAATTCTTCATATACACAGTATATTCGTCTGGCAAAGGACAGCAGACGTCTCGAATTTGATACAACGATTGACTGGAAAGAACTTCATCGCCTGCTAAAGACTTCATTTCCAGTCGCGGTTTATGCAGAAAATGGAATCAATGAGATGCAGTTTGGCTATGTAATGCGCCCAACTCATCGTTCAAGAGAATACGAAAAAGATCGTTTTGAGGTATGCAATCACAGATACAGTGCGCTGTGCGATGCGTCTCACGGTGCAGCCGTATTAAATGACTGCAAGTATGGAATCAGCATGAATCAAAATGCATTAGAACTAACTCTTCTTCGTGCAGCAGCAGCGCCAGAAATGCGTGCAGATAATCAGGTTCATCACTTTACATACGCGTTTACCGCTTGGGAAGGTGATTTTGCCGGATGTGATGTAGTAAAGCAGGGTTACGAGTTAAACGAAAAGCCAAGACTGGTGCCGGGATGTGTGCCGACATTTAGCATGGCTTCTGTAAAGAGCGGCACAGTTGTCTTAGATACTATAAAGCCGGCATTAGACAGAAGCGGTGATCTGATACTTCGTTTGTATGAGTCCAAAAAGGCAGCGGGAAAAGCACAGATTTTGCTGAATGTTGATGCAAAGAAGGCTTGGCTTTGTGATATGCTGGAAAATAAAGAGCAGGAGATAGCAATAAAAGATGGCATGTTAGAGCTTGAGTTTGGTGCATTTCAGATTCAAACGATTCGTCTGTCATTGGAGGGAGCTATGGCATAAAAGAGCCTGCAAATGAGAAGGCAGAAAGCATTCCGATGATTGTGTATTAAATGCGTTTTTATAAGTGGGATAAAGGGGCAGACAACTGCCCCTTTTGTGTAATAATTCTTATATTAAGCAACTACGCAATTATATCAGACAGGAAACAGTGAATAAAATTATTGTGGAAGGAAGAGGCTGAAGATAAAAAATGGTAGATGAATTTTTTTTAAAATCATTGATCCAAATTACGCATGGGGAGATTAGACTGATTGATAAGGACGGAGGGATTTGTAGAATTGGAAAGACAAAGGAAGAGGAAGATCCGTTTTTTACGGATAAAAATTTTTTAAATGATGTGCTTGAACGAAGACCAGAAGCATCAATTGACATTTTCTGGGAAGATGACGTTTATTATGCAAGGGTTCGCAGAAAAGGCATACAAGGTTGGATTCTTGCAGGACCAGTGCAGACAGTTGTTGGTGCAGCACCTGCGCTTAAAATAGCTCAAAAGCATAAGATCGAAGCTGCATCGTATCGTCTTCCATATTGTGAACTAAAAACATTCTTGGAAGCAATGAAGTTACTTCTTTATGAGGAAACAGGTGAAAAAGTTTGTTTTAGTCAGTTGTATACAAAACAACAGCCTGAGCCAGAACAACAAAAATTTTTTGAAAAAAAACGTTGGATGGAAAAAGGCGGACATTTGCACAATCCTTATCAGCATGAGCAAAAGAAGCTTGGAAGTATTCGAGCTGGAAATTTAAAGCTATTGGAAGAATGTCAAGCTGAGGTATGGCCAGGTGAACTTGGCCAACTCGCAGATAATCCGCTTCGTCAAGAGAAAAATATGTCAATTGTTGTAATTTCCATTGCATGTAGAGCGGCAATTGATGGTGGTGTGGCACCTCAGAAGGCATTTTCAATGTCAGATGTGTTTATTAGTAATATTGAAAGAATGACTCAGGTATTGCCAATTCAGGCAGCAGTTGTTGAATATGAACGAGAATTTGCACGAGCTGTTGAACAGGTCAAGCACGATAGCGAGCACAATCATTATGTGGAGCGGGCGAAGGAATATGTTGCGGAACATATAGATGAACAAATTAGAGTAGTACAAATTGGAGAAGCACTTGGCATTAATGAAAATTATCTGGCAGGACTCTTTCATAAATATGAGGGAATTACGTTGCAGCACTATATACGAAAAGAAAAGATTCATAGAGCAAAAGAACTATTGTTATATTCATCATATTCCTGTAGTGAAATTGCAGCTATTTTATGTTTTTCCACGCAAAGTCATTTTTCTAGTATATTTAAGCGTGAAGTAGGAATGACACCTGCAAAGTATCGAGAATCAAAAACACAAGAGGGGAAAATATCAGAAAACAAGAATTGGTAAAAATATGTTTTTGAAGGAAACGGAAAATAATATTTGTATACAAAAGTGATATAGAATTGTGGATATATTAGAAAAACATAAGGGAAAATAGATAAAACAAAAGAATAAATATGAGATTTATGATAAAAAATAAGGAAAAATGATATAATGACAAAAAGGTATCTGCTATAATAAGGTCATTCAAAGTTTTCAGGAGAAGACGATTGTGAATAAACCATATGATAGCAGATATTTTTTATGCAGCAGCATAGGAAAGGCAAGGTGAAGAAAATGGACATGAAACACTCAAGAAAGGGCGGACTGACAGGACGGCAGAAGAAACAGATTCGGTTAGTACTTTTGCTTCTCCCGTTTATGATTATGATAGGAATCTTTTCCTATGCACCGTTGTTTGGATGGAGTTATGCATTTGTAGAATTTACACCTGGTGTTTCAATTTTTAAATCGCAGTTTGTTGGACTGAAATATTTTAAAAAGATTTTCGAAAATTCAAAAGATTTTGTGACCGTAATGAGAAACACACTGAGTATTTCATTTTTGAACATTTGCTGTTCCGTGCTTCCAGCTATTTTTGCAATTGCAATTTCACAGCTTAAGAACAAGCGATATGCAAAGCTTGTACAGACAGGAACTTCAATTCCAAACTTTATTTCTTGGGTTCTTGTATATTCCATTGTGTTTATGCTTCTTTCATCAGAAGATAGTGCATTAAATATTATTCTGATGGGACTTGGCATTATAAAGAAGCCGCTTAACGTATTGACAAATGAAAAACATGCATGGGCAACACAGGTTGCTATCGGTGTATGGAAATCACTTGGTTACAATGCAATTATTTATCTGTCTGCAATAACATCAATTGATCAGGAGCTATACCAAGCAGCAGAGGTGGATGGTGCTAATACATGGCAAAAAATTATTCATGTAACGGTTCCAGGTTTACTCTCTACATTTTTTGTTTTACTATTACTTGCAATTTCTAATATGATGTCAAATGGATTCGAGCAGTTCTGGTTGCTTGGAAATGGTATGACATGGGATAAGCTGGAAGTATTTGATACATATGTATATCGTATGGGTATCAAAAATATGGAATATTCATTGGCAACTGCAATGGGCATTTTCAAATCTATTGTAAGTATTATCCTTTTGACATTTGCAAACTGGGCATCTAAAAAGCTGAGAGGCGATTCTATATTCTAAGTAAAAGCTTGAAAAGAAGGTTTTCTCAGAAAGGAGATTGTGAGAATTATGAAAAAGAGAAAGAAGATAACAATTGCAGGCACAATCAACACGGTATTGCTTGGATTGATTACATTTATTTGCGTATATCCGTTATGGTATATTTTTATTAACTCGCTCTCTTCTCCGGGAGCAGTGAACTTAGGTGTGTATTTGCTTCCGAAGGAGTTTACAACAGAAGCCTATACAGAGATGCTTCAGATTCCAGGACTTAAATCAAGTATATGGATTGCGTTTGCGAGGACGATATTTGGTACACTTTTAACATGTTTTTGCTGTAGCTTTGCAGCATATATTCTTGCTAATAGAGATCTTCCGTGCAAAAAGTTTTTGTACCGTTTCTTTATCGTTACAATGTATGTAAATGCAGGATTTATACCGTACTATTTATTGATCAGCAATATAGGACTGAAAAATGATTTTTTAGTATATATTCTTCCATCGGCAGTTCAGGCATATTTTATTATTTTAGTAAAGACTTATATTGAGTCTATTCCAGGGGAACTGATTGAGTCAGCAGAGATCGATGGAGCTGGATTAGTAAAAATTTACTTCAAGCTTATTATTCCACTTGCAAAGCCGATTCTGGCATGCATTATTGTGTTTGCAGCTGTAAATCAGTGGAATGCATGGGCAGATGATATGTATTTTATGCAGGGAAGAAAATCTGCAACGTTACATTGTCTGCAGTATTTGCTGTATACGAAATTACAGTCAAATGTAGTATCTTCCACAGCAGGAGCGGCAGCGGGAGCAGCAATTAAAGTATCATCGACAACGCTGCGTATGGCAATGAGCTTTATTACGGTAGTTCCAATACTTTGTGTTTATCCATTCATGCAGCGCTTTTTTACAAAGGGAATTATGCTTGGTGCAGTAAAAGGTTGAGAAATGTTATTTTGTGTTAGTTATGATTGCAATCGTGCAAACGTATGGTACGAATGTAGTCTGGCAGTAATAAAAAAGAAAAAGGAAGGAGATATTTATGAAAAAAACAGTAGCAAGAAAGGCATTTGCAGCAGCGTCCGCACTTATTATGTGTGGTAATACAATGGCATTTGCAGGAGAGAGCACGGGCAGCACAACAACACCTCAATTCGAGGATAGAGTGGCACTTGATGTAGTGGCATTCGTAGGATCAGGTGAACTTGATGGACTTCGTTCCGATCCAGTCAGCAAGTATATTGAAGATAATTTGAATATTGATCTGTACCTGACTGCTGTTACAGAGGCAGATTGGCCAACACAGCTGTCAGCTATGTTAGCAGATAATGATTTACCAGATGTTTTCTTATTATCGGACCCAACAAAACAGCTTCCGATGCTTCTTGAGTCTGCATCTGTATTGAATTTGGAGCCTTATCTGGAAGAATATGCACCAAATACCATGAATGACCCAGCAGGACAGCTGATGGTAACAGCAGAGCGTATGCCGGCAAACAGTCCAGATGGAAACATGTATCTTTGGGGAATGTGTAAAGGTTCTTGGGATGATGGCACAGTTCCAACATGCGGTCACTATTTGAGATGGGATCTGTATAAGGAAGCGGGCTATCCAAAGCTGGAAAATTATGATGATGATCTGTTAGATGTTCTTGAGCAGATGGTGGCATTAGAGCCAGAAACAGCAGATGGGCAGAAAACTTACGGATGCGGTGCATGGTTTGGTGCAGGTCAGGGATGGGGTGAATGGGTATTTACCTTTGGTCTTGGACCGCAGGAAGGCGTAAATTTGATAGAAACAACTGGTCGTGTACTTGGTGTTTCTACAGTTGATTCTACACCACTTGAAACAAATCAGTTAACCGATCCTGAAAGTGTATTCTGGCGTGCAGTTCGTTTTTATAATAAGGCAAACCAGAGAGGTTTGTTAGATCCAGATTCCTTTACACAGACATCTGATGTTTACTCGGAAAATCTGAAGGCTGGAAAGTATATGTTTAATGTACCAGGTTGGATGTCTAATGACGCAAACACAGAGTTTAACAAGGCAGAAGGAAATGAGAAAACATTTATTTCAATGCCAAGTTTGACTGCAGATGCAGAAGATCGTTTTGGAAATATGTATAGAGGTGAGAGACAGTATGTTGTTAACGCAAATACTGAAAATCCAGAGCGCTGTGTAGCATTGCTTGACTTTGTATCTACATATGAATTTTCCAGAATTGCATGGAATGGCTTAGAAGGTGGTATGTGGAATATGGAAGATGGTGAGCCAGTACCGACGGATGAGTACCTGAAAGTAACAAAGGATGATGCTCTTGGCGTAGAGACTGGTATTAATGTATACCATCATTTCTGTGGATTTGGAAACGGAACAATTCAGCCAGATGGCTACACCACTGATCTGTATCAGTTCTCAACAAAGGCTATGGAAGCAAAGATGAATGATACCATTAAGGATTTCATTGATCATTATGGTGCAGAGTCTCAGGTGGATGTATATCGTCAGGAAACACCTGTTACTGATTCTATGAATTACATTTCATTTAGTGATCCAGAAGGTGAGGTTGCTTCTTGGGTAAACGAAATCAATGCATACATGGGTAAGAATGTATTTAAGTGCGTAGCATGTGAGTCTGATGAGGAATTTGAGGCAATGCGTGACAGCATGATTGAAGAGCTGAAGGCAAGCTATCATGTTGATGAGGTATTTGATTACTTCTATCAGGATGCTTTGGCTCAGGCAGAAGATGTTGCAACACTTGTTGAAATGAATAATGCAATCAAAAAATAAGCTTAAATGAAAGTGTTATTTACAAGTTAAAAAGACATAACCCTAAATAAACACCCGGAATATATTGTATAGCAGCAATATATTCCGGGTATTTTAATGACGTATAGTGTTATCCTCTTGGATCTTTTGCAAAGCTAGGAATTTCTACACAGGGCTGTTCATAAACCCAGCCTTTGGCAGGGCCTCCCGCCGCATGAAACCAGTTCCCTGTAACTTCGTTTATGATATGAAGTCCATTTTCATTTTCTTCCATTTCAAATAAAAGAATACGTTTCTTTGGGTGGTCATTTGGGCAGTGGCATGCCATCATTAGCTGACCGCCAAAGGTATAAAACAGCATTGCATGACCGCCGTCAAGTGCATACAGTGGTTCTGATTCCTGATCCCATGGCCCCATAATATCACCAAAACGGCTTGTTGCGTAGCCCACAGCATATGCGCCTTTTTCTGTAAAGCTAGACCAAAGCATAATAAGTTTTCCGCCAGGAAGGCGATGCAAAAATGGTCCGTCTGTCACATAGCCGCCTTCTTTTGCGCCTTTAGCATTCCATTTGCCATCGGATGCTCTAAATAAAATGACAGGATCACCAATTGCTTCTCCCAAATCATCAGACATTGGTATGGCGCAAATTTGACCATCACCAACCTGAAGCCACTCATGACAAAATACCATCCATGGCTTGCCTGATCGGTCAACGTATAGTGTTCCATCAAGACTCTGCCATCCATCTGGTGTAACAGCCTCTTGACGAATGGGTTCAAATGGTCCTTTTGGTGAATCTGATACTAAGCACTGACATTTGCGGTAATGTCCATCTGCACGAAATGAGCTGAACAGATAATAGCGTCCTTTCCAGATATGAACCTCTGGTGCCCAATAATCCTTATCTGCCCAGAAATTATTTTGACGAAAACAAATCTGTGGCTTTGACCAGTGAATCAAATCCTTACTT
Source organism: uncultured Lachnospiraceae bacterium (assembly GCA_958446555.1). GTDB lineage: Bacteria > Bacillota > Clostridia > Lachnospirales > Lachnospiraceae > Anthropogastromicrobium. Next base: position 40,825 of record CAUCWU010000001.1, read on the forward strand.
TCAAGTACATAAAATACACCGTTTTCTTTGTCAGTTTCCACATCTGGGAAACGTTTAGTATCCGCAAACTGTACATAAGTGTAGTAGCAGCGGCTTTTTGGATCTGCCAGAATAAATGGGTCGCTGATATGGACATCTCTCACATGGTAAGGATACTGTTCCAGATCAACTGTGTCGTCAGTACAATAAAAACGCATGTTATTCCCTCCTTAAAAATGCTATCTTTGCTAATTTTTTGTTAGATAAAAATAGCTTCCTTTATTGTACACCATACCACATCGCTCATCAAAAAACGATGTCAAATTTTATATTCTTTTTGTGTTTTTTTGACGAGCAAAAAATAATATAAAAACCCTACCACTTTTTTGCATTTTGAGCGATAATGGAAGTGACAAAAATTAAAACTGGGAGACATAAAAATATGGAAGCAGAAAAATTAATAGAAGCACTTCACACGGTGGAGAAATTAAAAAGAACAATGCGTCATTGCTACACATCAGATGACAGGAAGGAAAGTGTAGCAGAGCATTGCTGGCGAGTGGCACTGATGGCATATTGGATGGAAGATGAATTTCCAGAAGTGGATATTAATAAAGTAATCAAGATGTGTCTCATTCATGATTTGGGCGAATGTTTTACAGGTGATATTCCGTGTTTTAAAAAGACAGAGGACGATGAAGAAACAGAGGAAAATCTGCTTTATCAGTGGGTAGCGACACTTCCAGAGCCACTTAACGATAAGATGCGGACACTTTATCAGGAGATGAGCGAGCTAAAAACATTAGAGGCAAAGATCTACAAGGCACTCGACAACATGGAGGGTGCACTATCTCATAACGAGTCAGATCTTAAGACCTGGGAGCCGCATGAGTATGAACTGACAAAGAATTATGGAATTGATAAGTCGCAGTTTCATCCATATATCAAACATCTGCGCGAATGTATCCGGCAGGAAACTGTGGATAAGATTATTGCGGCAGGAAGAAATATTACGCTGGCAGAAGAATCCGACAAAGATGAACTTCTAAAGCTGTATCGCTCAATGATAGGCGGCGCAGCAAACTGGAATGAATATTATCCTTCCATGGAAAATATTGAGTTTGATATTGCACATGACAGCCTGTTTGTCATGAAAAATCAAAAGGGAGAAATCATTTCGGCCATTTCAATTGATCACGACGAAGAAGTGGATAAGCTTGATTGTTGGAGCAAGGATTTTCAGCCGTCAGCAGAGGTGGCACGTGTGTGTGTCAGAAAAGATTTGCAGAGACAGGGCATTGCAAAAATGATGATGGAACACGTATTTGCCGTGCTTCGTGAGCAGAACAAAAAGAGTGTTCATATACTTGTGCGTGATAATCATAAAGTAGCGCTCAAGTGCTATAGCGATCTTGGATTTGTTCCAGTCGGGGAGTGCGAGCTGTTTGAAAAATACTTTGTCTGTATGGAAAAGAAATTATAAAAAATCACCCATTTTTCTGTTGCTACAAAATACAATTTTCCAAATTTGGAAAGATAGATGAGAAAAAATAAAAAACGCGGAAAATAAAGGAAAAACGCGAAAATAATAGGCCATGATTCATTTTTTAACGGTTCGAAAACGTTAAAGTAAATGCATATGGGGGGTCATTTTTATTGTAAAATGACCGTTCTTAAAAGGGAAAAGATATGGTATATTAAAATATAGAACGAAATAGTTTGAAGAATTTGATTTGGCAGAGGCAAATGTACAGATTTGGATTTAACAGAAAGATGGGAGGAAACAAAATGAGAAGAAGACGATTTATGGCACCGGCAGTAGTGGCGATGCTTTTTGTGAACACAATAATACAGAATGCACCAGCAGAGCAGACCGTTGAGACAGAAGCGCAGGAAAAGGAGGTAAAAGTAAACAGTCAGACAACACAAGCAGCGCAAAGTCTGGAGGAGGCGAAGGTAAATCTTGATCAGGCAAAGGAAAATACACGTCAGGCACAAGCAGCGATGGAAAAAGCAGATCAGGAGGTAAAAGACGCACAGAAAGTCAAGGCCGATGCAGAAGCAGCAGCAAAAGAAGCAGTGGAGCAGGGATTTTCTGAGAACAAGAAGCAATTTGAAAGCGAAC
>CAUCWU010000002.1 GCA_958446555.1 uncultured Lachnospiraceae bacterium
ATAAAATAAAGTAAGAGTGACAGTCTGCTGTATTGTCTGAAAGTGGTTGTAGAATGATGTAGTATAATAAAACTTGACACCCTAACCTCAAAGAAATAAAATGGGGAAAGAAAAAATGGAGGAAAAAGGAATGTCAGAAAATAAACAATATGAAAATGAGTACAAAGTGCAGGCAGTAAAGCTTGCAAAAAAGATGGGTGCGGTAAAAGCAGCGAATGAACTTCAGATACCCGTAAATACGCTGTACGGCTGGATCAGAAAAGTAAAAATCGGAAGCCTTGATATTGGCTGCGGAGAACGCAGCCCGGAAGAATCTCTGAATATCGCCGAAGAAAATCAGCAGTTGAGGAAGCGGATCAAAGCATTGGAAAAGGAAAACAAACGCCTAAGCGAAATGAATGAGTTTTTGGAGGATGCAGCGGCTTTTTTTGCTGCCAGCCGTCAGAAATCGGGAAAGAACAAAGGTTGATGTATATTGCGATCCGGACAGATGACGGCAGAAACATCGGAAAAATCAGTTTTTACTGCAGCACGCTGGAAGTCAGCAGACAGGCGTTTTACGATTACCTTGAGCGTAAGGGCAAACCCTGGAAGTATCAGCCGCTTGCTGACGCCATGTTGAAAATTCATGATGAGGACGAAGAAAATGCGGATTACGGCAGAGTACGTATGTATCAGGCACTCAAGTACAGAAAAGAAGTCGGCAGGCTTGATGGTATCAAAATCCCGTGCGAAGCAACTGTTCGCAGCGTGATGGAGCAGATAAACCTGATTCATAAACCCAAACGAAAGCCCAACGGAATCACCAAAGCCGACCGGGAAGCCCGTAAATCAGACGACCTTCTGAAACGTGATTTTACAGCAGATGCACCTTTGAAAAAATGCGTTACAGACATTACTGAAATCAAGGCAAAAGACGGAAAGCTGTATGTTTCGACGATTTTTGATTGCTATGACCTGATGCCAAATGGTCTTGCCATGGCAGATCATATGCGAGCTGAACTGTGCTGTGAAACACTGAAAAATGCGAATTTGCGGTATCCAGGGATTCGCGGAGCCATTGTGCATTCCGACCGCGGCAGCCAGTATACCAGTGCTGCGTACAGAGCTGCTATCCAAAAATACGGTATTGTTCAGAGCATGAACAGTGCAGGAGGAAGATGCCACGATAATGCAAGATGCGAAAGCATATGGGCAAGAATGAAGGAGGAATTGTTTTATAATAGAGGCAGAAGATCTGAAGATTATACGATTGAAGCATTAAAAACGATGGTCTGGCGATATTTTATGAGCTACTGGAGCAACCGCAGAATCTGCTCGGCAATCGGTGGAATCCCACCAGCTGTAAAACGGCGTAGATTCTATTCTGCTTTGACTATCGCTGCTTAACTTCAAAATCCTTGCGGTTAATGTGTCAAGTGTTATTGACAATTTCAGTGAGGCAGGCTGTCCATGTTATATTTACGGCCCACCTGGCAGCGGAAAAAGCTATCTTGCTTCGACCATTTACGGCAGGAAGGGAACGCTTTACTCCTATGACTGTGCACCTGTCAGCGAAGAAATTGTGGAAAAGGAACTGCTGGAAGATGGCTCCATGATATCTCCGTTTTCGGGAATTTATGCAGTGATCATAAAGCATATCGACCGGCTTTCTCCGCGGCTTCAAAGAGCCGTTCTGGAAAAATGCAGAAAAGCAGGAATTGTACCTGTGGGACTTTCGGAGCATTCCATAGAGGAACTGAAAGAAGCGGATCGATTGACGGAGGAGTTTATCAGTGCGTTTGCACCTTATCAGGTGCAGGTTTATTCCTTAGGGGAACGTGCCGAAGATCTGAAGCACTTTATCGATTACTATCTCGGTCTGGCAAATGAAAAATATGCACGCAGCATAGAACTCACGCCCCGTGCCATGGGGTGCCTGCTGAGCCATGACTGGAAGGAAAATATCGATGAGGTACACAGAACCATGGAGCGTATTGTCCTGACATCTGAGAAGAAAAGAGTCGATGTATTCGACCTGCCCGACAGGATAACAGGCGGTTCTTCTGAGGTGTTTGCACAGAAAGCATCGCTTAAAGATATGCTTGAATTTTATGAAAGCGGACTGATTCTGCAAGCCTATGAAAAATATAAAACCTCTGTGGCTGTGGCGCAGAAGATTGGCATCAGTCAGGCAACGGCAATTCGGAAGATTCACAAATATGCAGGCAGGGATGTGGAATGAATGCACATTTTGATGTCATCGTTACGATACTGGAGCTTATCGGTACGGCGGCATTTGCAGCAAGCGGCGCACTGACAGCGATAAAAAGGTATTTTGACCTGTTCGGTGTGATTATTATCGGTGTGACAACAGCTGTGGGCGGTGGAATTATGCGCGATATCGTAATAGGCAGTCACCCTGTGGCAGCATTTCGGGATCCGCTGGCAATGAGCGTGGCTGCTGCGGTATCACTGGTGTGTTTGTTGCTGTTGCAATGAAGGGGGATCTGAGCATCAGAGCCTTTCGGCTTTATGATACTGCAATGCTTCTGCTCGATACCGTAGGGCTTGGCATTTTTACAGTCACAGGAATCACAGCGGCAATGCGCAGCGGTGTCTCGGATAATGCCTTTCTGCTTGTCTTTTCAGGTGTAATCACTGGCGTGGGCGGCGGCGTTCTCAGAGATATTTTTGTGAATAAGAAGCCAGAGATATTTGTGAGCAATATTTATGCCTGTGCTTCTGCCACCGGTGCAGCAGCGTTTTTGATGACTTACGGCCGGATGTCATTTATGCCGTCCTGCATCATAAGTCTTGCAATAACATTTTCTCTGCGGCTTGCATCTGTGAAATTTGGCTGGAATCTGCCGAAAATACAAATCAGAAGCAAGTCGGAGCGCGCATAGCAAATGTGAAAGGAAATTCCATAAATTCAAAAAGGAGCGTAGACTATGAAAAAGTTTATTATTACCATCAGCCGTGAATTCGGCTGCAATGCGAGAGAAGTTGCAAGAAAAGCAGCTGCTGAGCTGGGCATCAAATTTTATGACAAGGATCTGGTAGATATGGCGGCAGATCGCGCTGGCATCAGCCGGGATTCCTTTCTGGACAGCGAAGAACTCATTGACAAGAATACAGATCGTTTGCTGAAGTCATTCGGCTATGGCTCTTCAACACAGTTTTATTGGGATGAGGCAATAAAGGCACAAGTCAGCGCAATCCGAGATCTTGCAAATACGCGCGTGCCTGCCATATTTTTCGGCAGATGCGCAGACTATGTTCTGAGAGAATATCCGAATCACATGAATGTTTTTCTGTACGCTCCGCTTGAAGCAAGAATAGAGCATATGTGCAAAGACTATCAGCTTTCATGGACAGAGGCCGACAAGCTGATTAAACGCGTAGATCGTCAGCGCCATAACTATTATAAGTATGTTACAGGCAAAAACCGCGGTGACCGCGATAACAAACATTTGATGATAGATGTACATGAATATGGGACGGATCTTGCTGCTGAAATGATCTGCTTTGCTGCAAGAAAAAATGTTTGAGGATTAGGAAAGTAGATTTAAAACGGCTAGTGTCGTTTTTGATGGATTTGCGATGGTTGATATCTATTTTCGCTGATGCATTGATGTATGCAAAAATAATAATTCTTTATGAAATTGCTCTGTTCACAGATTATGGCTGTATTGCGTTGATTTATACGTATTACAGCCTTTTTGTGTAATACTCTTCCGAGGTTCAACTGATGGCAAAAAAGCTTAAAGCTATGAATCAAAAAAATAACCTCCAGTGTTATGATGAAGTTAAGGCTTTCCGACCTAACCATAAAAACAAAGGAGATGCCATTATAAAAAAAGATAATATTGGTAGTCTATCACGTTTGAAGTGGAATTACAAGTGCTTTGACATCATAGATAAGCGTAAGTACTACAATAACAAATCGTTAATTTTAGATGCATGATAAAGTGATTTTATCTTGTTATTATTCGCCGCCATATAATTTGTAAAGAAGATAATTTTTGAATCGAGTTGTGATTATTCTGTCTAAAAATACTGCACCTTTGTATGCAAGTCCCATTGTGCAAAGCAGAGGAAGTCTTTTTTTCCTGAGTATGTGTAATATATATTCAGCGGCTTTATCTGGTGTTTTTCCGCTCTTCTCATCTTTTTCGGTTTTAGCAATTGAACGACTTATTCTTCCGCCATATTCTTTGTCACCAGCTGAAACATGGCATCTTGCAGAAGTAAAGCCAGTACAAAGATCACCAAACATAACTGCGCATACTTCTATACCATATGGTTTTACTTCATTTGCAAGACCAAGAGAGTAGGAGTTTATACCTGCTTTACTGGAAGAATACCATACTTGAAAGGGAAGAGGCATAACAGCTGCAACACTGCTAATATTGATGATTCTGCCAGTACCCTTTTTTCTCATATATGGGAGAACTGCGTTAGCAACATTTGCTGTGCCGATAAGGTTGACTTCAATTTGATGAAGCGCATCTGCTTGGCTGGTAAATTCACAACAGCCTGACATTCCAAAACCAGCACTATTTATAACGAGATCAATTCTTTGCTCATGCTCAAAAATGTTATTCACAATTTCTTGAACGAGTTTTTCATTTGTAACATCAACTGTACAATGTTCGATGCCGTTTTTGCTGACACCTTTTCGTGAAAACTCATAAACCTTGTAACCGTTCGTACTCAGCTGAGCAGCAACATCTTTTCCAATGCCGCTGCTTCCACCGGTAACTATTGCAATTTTAGTCATACAACATCACCTTTATTTTTTTGAGTATTCTTTTGGATTCTATCAATGCATCAAATTTAATTGAATAATTGTTAGTTAGGACTAACTTAAAATTATAGCACTATTATTTCACGCTGTCAATTACTATAAAATATATTTGTGTAATTAAACAATTATTATGCATGACATCGGTAATATTGTATAAAAAAGATACAAACTTTGTCTTACTAAGGATAAATATATAGAAAAATGCGTTTTTTCTATTGACAAGCTCACATTTAAGATGATATAATATTATTTGGTTAGTGTTCTATAACACTGTTTGCATAAGCCGTATCAGTGTAGTTTTTACTCCTAATGAATCAAAACTACTGGTGGTGCGGTTATGCTATTGTGTGCAAGTTAGTTCGATCTAACCTATGGCTTCAGAATAATATTCTACGTGGAAAGAGATCAAAAGGAGATGTATTGTTTGAAAAAAAAATGGATAGTTCATAGCACAAACAGGAATGAAGCAAAGGTGAATTTGCTTATGTTTGTTTATGCAGGTGGAAGCCCAAGCTTTTTTGCACCATGGAAAAAGTATTTTGATGCGTACTTAAATGTTTGTCCTGTTTTGTATCCTGGCAGAGAAATACGAAAAAGTGAACCTATACCGGCTTCGGTTGAAGAAATGGTAGGAGAGTTTGTTGATGATGCTCCAGAGTTATTTGAAAAGCCTGTTGTGCTTTTTGGACAATGTACAGGCTCTATTATTGCGTATGAAGCTGCGAAGTGCATTTACAAGAAATATGGATGCTTTCCGCTTGCATTTGTAACATCGAGTATGAATTCTCCAAGATCATACGACTGTTATAAGGCACTTTATGACAATGATGGAAATGAGGCCACTGATGCTGTTTTAGCGGAGCGGATGGTAGAACAAGGGACTGTATCAGCAGACTTTGCCAAAGATCAGAATTTTATCAATTATTATATGCCCGTATTTAGGGGCGACTTGAAAATGTTTGAGCATATTGACAAATCAGATCCAATGAAGCTTGGCTGCAATATCTATTGTCTGACCGGAACGGAAGATGAATTTATAACAGAAAGTGGTATTGCTGACTGGAAAAATTACACTTCGAAGAGTGCATTTTACGAGCAGGTTCATGGTGGCCATTATTATTTTAATGAGTACGGTAATAAAGAATTTGTACTCGCTAGACTCAATACGTATATCAAAAATAATTTGGGAGGTATATGATGGATAATAGGTATCGACTTTTTGGATTGCAGGAAGTTACAATTTCGTTGACAAGGGGAGATGACACATCTCTAATTTCACCCTGTGGCATTTTTATCAAGGGCGTGCTTAATTTTGCAAAATTAGAAAAAGCAATTCAAAAGCTTGTCAAAGAAAGTGATGCTATGCGATTTGTCTTTGAACGCGATGAAAAGACAAATAAGCTTTATCAAAGAGTTCTCGATAGCTATACTTATACACTTGATGTAAGAGAAGCTGTTGGTGAAACCAATGAAGAAAAAGAAGAGTACGTAAAAAATGATTTCTTTGAAGCCACAAGAAAGATAGAGTATCTTCCAGACGGTAATGTTAAATGGTGTTGTATCCTTTATCGGTATAGCGATAAAGAGCATAGCCTTTGGTTCGGAATGAGTCATGTGCTCGCTGATGGATTAAGCGTTATAAACGCGATTACTCGCATTGTTTTGAGATATAATGGGATTCCGTTACAGCCAATGTCAAGTTTTCTTGATTATATCAAAGAACAGTATAAGCTCGAAGAGGATCCAGAATATAAAAAAATGAGAGCAGAACTTGCAGCGTCTATAAAAGATTACGTACCACCAGTTGATTACTCAAAGTGTGGAGCAACCGAGAGCCGCTATAGAGAACTTGTAACACTTGATGCTTCAGCACTTAAAAAATTTGCACGTTCCAATAAGATGAGCCTTTTTCACTGCACTTTATTTATGTTCCATGCAGCAGTCGCAGCAACATACAAGGCAAATGATTCACTTATCGGAGTGGCAGTTGGTGTCCGTAAGCTGAAAAATATTTCATCAATAGGAGAATTTCTGACAGGGTATATGGATAGAAATATCTTTGAGTGTAATGATTCCATGCAGGAAATGGCTGTTCGCTGCAAGAAAAGATATCTTGCCGAGAGCAAAAAAGATGTGGCTTTATACGATCTGTTTAGACATGGTACAGAATTTATTCTGTCCTATCAGAACTTTGGTGATGACTTCAAGAATATCAAGTTTGGAAAGGCTGTCGCCAAGCCGTATGACAATATTGATGACTTTGTAAAACCATTCCATTGGACTTCTTTATCGCTTGATGCATATGAATCTGGTAACGAACTCGCACTTATGGCCGGACTTGATAACGACCTTATGAGCGGTGAAGTATTGGAAAGAATGAGAAATGCTTTTATTATTGCAAATAAGGCATTATCAGGTGAGGATATGACATTTGAGGAATATTGCATAGCAGTTGATGAAAGTGTTAAGTAAACAATTACTGAAAGGAAGTATTGAAAAAATGGAAAACAAAAAAATTATGCAGGAAATATGGAAGGAAGCTTTAGATCTTGAAGAACTTCCGGGCACAGATGAATCTTTTTTTGATCTTGGCGGCAACTCTTTCGTTGCTAATAAGGTTTTTCTTATGTACGAAGAAAAGACTGGCGAAAAAATAGAGATAGCAGATCTTTTTGAAAAAGATACAATAGACATGCTTTTAGATTGACGGTGAAAAAATGACAGTTGGAATTATTGGCTGCAGCGGAGAAATAGGAAAGGGAATTGCAGAATATTTTCTCAAAAAGGATTATATTGTATACGGTGTTCAAAGACATGAAATAGTTGATCTTACAGAGCATGAGAATTTCAAACAAATCATATTTGATATAAATGATACCGCAAAACTGAAAAAGTTCGCTTCAGTTTGTGATATGATTATAAACTGCATAGCTCCAGCATACAGACATTCGCATAGTATTGCGAGAACTGCTGGTGAAGCAGGGTGTATTTATCTTGACTTAACAGACTGTATCGTATCATCTGAATTGCCTAAAAACGGAACATATATTACATCCTGCGGATTTATCCCCGGACTTTCCGCAATCCTTCCCAAACTCATTGTTGAAAAATATTTTGATAAAGTGGACAGTATGATCCTTTTTCAGGGAGGCACAGTACTTTGCTCCGAGCGTGCTTTGACAGACATTATTCTCTCTTCTGAACAATCGGGATATGGTGACTCATATTACAATAATGGAAAGGCGGAGAGACTGACAATTAACCCACGAAAGAGGTTTATGTTGTCCATTATAGGAAATGAAGTGTTTCTGAAGCCATATTTGTCAGATGAAATGATAGATCTTGCTGAACGAATGAATGTAAGCTGTTTGAAATGGTTCAATGCTTATGAAAATATTTCGCAGTTTACATTTTTTCTAAAACTTATTGGCATCGTAGATTCAGGCGATCAGGAAAAAATGAGCGCTTTTGTCGCTAAGGAACGCAGTAAAAGAGCTGATTCGGATAGAAAGCTATATTCAGCAATGTTTGGAGATGTTATCGGAATCAAAGATAATGTTGAAAAGTGTGTGAGATTTGTTTTGTCATTTAGCAATATGAATAAAATATGTTCCATTTCAGCTGCTGTTATTGGAGACAGAGTTTTAAATTCCGATATCGGAACGGGTATGTACTTCGGTTATCAATTTGCAGAGCAGGAGATACTCTTGAAAATACAGGAATATCTTGATGAGAGTGATGTATTTGATATTAAAGAAGTTGCAATAAGCTCATCATTTAAAAATTTATGGTTATAAAAAACTATTCGTGTAATGTGAGGAATTGTTATGTTTATTGAAATAAAAAATGCAAAAAAATCGTACGGAAAAGGCGAAGCGCAAGTGAACGCAATGGATGGTATCAATCTTTCTCTTGAAAAAGGAAAAATCTATGCGATACTTGGACCGTCTGGCTCTGGCAAGAGTACAATTTTAAATATGCTCGGGGGGCTTGATAATATTGATTCTGGAACGATTACAGTTGACGGTACAGAACTTACAAAGTTGTCAAAAAAACAGATGTGTGAATACAGACGCAAGTCAGTGGGCTTTGTATTTCAGTTTTACAATCTGATACCGGATTTAACAGTTAGAGAAAATGTTCAATCTGTTAAGGATATATCAGATGATCCTTTTGATATTGATGAGATGCTTGAAGCACTAGGCATAAAAGACTATGCTGGAAGATTTCCAAGAGAACTTTCAGGCGGACAACAGCAGAGAGTTGCTATTGCAAGAGCATTGGTGAAAAATCCTAAAATACTGCTTTGTGATGAATTGACCGGTGCGCTGGATTCCAAATCATCAAGAATGGTGTTGGGATTTCTTGAAAAGATACATGAAAAGTATGCCACTACCATTATTATAGTAACACATAATGAGGCGATCTCTCAGATGACGGATGTTATTATTAGAGTACAGGATGGAAATATCCGATCAGTCACAGAAAACAAAGAGCGTGTAAGTTCAAAAGATATTGTATTCTGAGAAGGTGATAGATGATGGTTTTAAAGAAAAGATATAGCAGAAATATAAAAAGTAACCTTTCATTTTATGTGAGTATCATTATTTTGACAGCCGTGAGCATTATGGTATATTTGACGATGTCCTGCGGTTTTGAAGGTATGAATTCCTACATAAAGGATTTTAGGAAAGAGTGCTTTAGTGAGGACGCTCAGTTTAATGTTTACAAGTCATTGAGTGACGAGGACATAAGCTACTTTGAAGACAAATATGACCTGTCGCTTGAACAGCAGGCTTATATTGATATCAAAAATGATGACAATGACGGCAATAAGGATACCATAAGATTGTTTCGGCCGTCCGACAAGATAAACAAGTACAGAGTTACATATGGTAAAGATATTTCATCTGATGATGAGATGCTTTTGTGTAGATCATATATGCAGGAAAATTCCATTTCAGATGGCGATGAGTTTACATTTAATGGTAAATCCTACAAAGTTACAGGTGCCTTTGACAAGCCCGATTACATAAGTGTTTATAAGGATATAAATGGAAGCTTTTCTACTCCAGAAAGTTTTGCTATTGCTATGCTCACAGAAGATGAGTACAGCAGAGTGTTGAATGATTACACAGAAGACGAGATAAGCTACTACAGTGTTAGATATGGCAATGATAGCAAGAGCAATATCGAAGATTTTAGAAAAGGACTTAATGAAAGGGCAATGGTTGCTTCCTATACGAGCAAGGAAAACAATAATCGTATCAGTTCAGCAGACAGCATGCTTACAATGACAAAGGATATACGTGATGTTATCGTTCCGATAGTATTTTTCCTGATCATGATAATCATAGCTGTTGTTCTGGAAAGAAAGATAAAATCTGAGCAGAAATTTATAGGTATACTTTCTGCACTAGGATATAATAAATTCCAGCTTGCGGCACATTATAGTGTACTTGGAATAATTGTATCTATTATAGGAAGCATTATTGGTGTTGTATTGAGTGTACCTATGCAGAATATCCTCATACCTATGTGTTTTATAAAGCTCGAACCGCTTCCTGTAAAGTATGGACTCGAGCCAATAGGTGTCATTATATCATTTGTTGTACCATTTGTGTTATTTACAGCGTCAGTATTCTTAACAGCTATTATTTCACTTCGCCAAAAAACTATCTCAATGATAACAGGAATTGATGATAAAAACAGAAAAAATAAGTTTAGAATGGAAAAATCAAAGCTTAGTCTTACAACTAAATATAGACTGCGTTCTATTTTTGGGAAGCCTGTAAGAACAATTCTTATTATTGTGGGAATATGCTTCGGAAGTCTTATATTCCTCTATACTTATGGTGTTGTTGATTCACTCAAGGTCTTTGTAAATGACTCAGTCGAACAGATAGGAGATATGGAATATCAATACTATTTTAGTGAACTGAGAACAGATGAGCCTGAAAGCGGTGCTAAAATCGTCTATTCAATATTTGAAAGCGGCGAAGACGGAAAAGCCACTACACTTATGGGAATGAAAGAAAATGACCTCATAAACTACGATCTCGTCAGCGGCGAAAAAGCGGATATTGAAAGCGGCGAATATTTTATTACAAAAATGGGATCTGTCATTTATGGTGTTTCAAAGGGAGAAGAACTTACTATAAAGAATGTTGCTACTCTTGAAGAAACAACAATAAAGATTGACGGCATCATCGATAACAATGCTCAGAACGCAATATACACTTCACCCGAAAATGTTTACAAAATAACAAGCATTCCGGAAGGAAGCTACAATTTGCTCCTATCTGATAAAGATATGCATTACCCTGGCAGTGAGACGAGTCAGATTATTACAAAATCATCACTGCGCGATCAGATATATGAAGTGTATAAAATGATGAAACAAGAAATATTTGTAATGGTTCCGTTTGGTGTTATCATTTGTGTATTTGTTATCTATATAATGATTAATATGCTTATATCCGAAAGCAAAGCATCTATCTCAATGTTTAAAGTTCTTGGATACAGAAATAAGGAAATAAATAAACTTATGATAAACATATATCATTTTGTAATTCCAATTGCCGCAGTGCTCGGACTTGTTGCCGGTTATGTATTTGTGGAACTTTATTTCCAGGCAAACGCAGCAACATTTAATGCGTATGTTGCTGCAAAAGTTAGTGCGCTTACCTGCGTAAAATATTTTGTTCTTGTATTTTTGAGCTATGTTGTTTCACTTCTTTTACTCAGGAGAAAGGTTGGTAAGGTAGAAATGACAGAGAGTCTTAAGGATAATCGTGAGTAATTCTCACATATGAAAGGAATAAAAATGTATAAAAAGAATTTGGAAATGTATGAACGCTTAGATGGATGGGAGCGCGTTGCAATCGGTGAACAGCTTCGTCGTTGGGCAAAAAAATATCAAGATAAGGTAGCTTTCATAGCCGAGTCAGGTGAAATTACATACAAAGAATTTGACATTGAGACCGAAAAGGTAGCGAGAGGCTTTTTAAAACTTGGCATAAAAGCTGGTGACAAAGTCGTATTACAAATGCCAAATGTAATGTCATATCCTGTGACACTATTTGCGTTATATAAAGTTGGAGCGGTTCCAATACTTGCACTTTATGCGCATCGTGAAAAAGAAGTAAGATCAATGATAAGTACAACTGATGCGGTCGCTTATATTGTACCTGAAAAATTCCAGGGATTTGATTTTGTCGCACTTGCCCAGAAGATGAAGAGTGAGTTTGATTGTCTGAAATACGTTATTGTTGATGGAAAAGGTGGAGATGTAAATCTGTCAGATATAAAGAGTGATGAAGGTGATTTACCGGAAATTGATGGATACAGCACGGCGCATTTGCTTTTGAGTGGAGGATCGACAGGCATACCAAAGCTGATTGCTCGCACTCATACTGATTATATTTATAATATGATAAAGTGTGCTGAGAGATGCCGTATGACAGAAGATGATGTGTATCTTGTAGCGCTGTCCGGTGAGCATAATTTTCCATTATGCTGCCCAGGTATACTAGGGACACTTAGGGCAGGCGGAACTGTTGTATTGTGCAAGCATTCAAGTCCTGATGAGATACTTGATCTTATAACTGAATATGGTGTTACTGTAACGGCACTTGTTCCGACTATGGCATTGATGTGTATCAGTTTGTTTGAAGATGACGATTATTATGATCTGTCGTCGCTTAGATTGCTTCAAGTTGGAGGAGCTATGCTTCAGGATGCACAAGCAGACGAAATTATGGCCAAATATCCATGCAAATTAAATCAGGTATATGGTACAACTGAAGGACTCATGTTCATTACAGAAGTTGATGATAGTAATGATGTGGTAAAAATGTGCCAGGGAAGACCGATTGATGATGCAACAGAGATTAGGATTGTTGATGAAAATGGCAAAGACGTGGCGGACGGCGAGTACGGGGAAGTAATTTGCCGCGGTCCCTATACTATTGACGGTTATTATAAAGCACCAGAAGCAAACAAAACAAGTTTTAACGCAGAGGGTTTTTATCTTACAGGTGACAAGGCAATGAGAGACAAAGATAACCGTTATCGTCTTGCTGGAAGAGTTAAAGAACAAATCAATCGAGCTGGTGAGAAGATAATGCCGTCAGAAGTCGAGGAACTTCTTTGCAAAAATGAAAAGATCAGGGATGCGGCTGTTGTAGGAATTGATGATGAGATACTTTGTCAGAAAATATGCGCTTGTATTATCTATAAAGATAATTCGGATACACTGAAATATCAGGAACTGATAGATTTCCTGAGAAATGAGGGACTTGCAAGCTATAAAGTCCCGGATGATATTAAGGCAATGACGGAGTTTCCTTTGACCAATATAAACAAGGTTAATAAACCGGAATTGAAAAAGATGATTGAATCTGGAACAGCAAAATTAGTAACTGCGTAGTAGCTGTATGAATAGTGTTTGTTTCTGCTATCAGAAGGAGTCGGGTAGATAATGGGGAATAGAATAGCTAAAAGGTTAGCTGAGATTGAAAATAAAGGTATATCGCTTCAGTCAAATGCCGGAAAAATAGCTTTTAAAGCTGCAAAAGGAAGCTTAAGTGAAGAGGACAAAGCATTTCTGAAGGACAATAAATCTGAAGTATTGAAGTACCTTGACAGAGCTAAGCTTACAATGCAGGATATTTTGAAAGACACCGAAGTATCTGTCTACGAGAAATTTCCTTTGACAGATATTCAGGCTGCTTATATCTTAGGGAGAAATAATATAAAGTATGGTTCTGTTTCTTGTCAGATACTTCTTGAATTTGAATATGATGAAATGGATCCTGAAAGATGTGAACAGGTATGGCGAAAACTCATTGCACGTCATGAAATGCTTCGAGCGTCATTTACACTTGATGGTTATCAGGTCATTACTGACAAAAAGAAATTCAAAGTAGATTTTTATGATTTCAGTGCTTTAAATGATGAAGCATTGAAAACGGAACTGACTACGCTTAGAGAAAAAGCCGCGAGGGTACAGTTTGACCTGAGAAATGATTATCCTTTTGCAGTATCCGTTGTAAAACTTAAGAATTGTTCATATATGCAGCTGACTATCGAATTTATTGTAGCCGACTGGACAAGTGTTATGATGCTTCTGAATGAGTTTGAAACAAGATATTATGCATCTGATAATATCCCAGAAAAGCCGATAGAACTCACGTTTCATAAATATATGTCAGCATATGAAAAGTATACAGACAGTATTGCATATGAGAAAGACAAGTTATATTGGCTTGAGAAAATTAAAAGTATACCGCCTGCACCGACAATTGATATACTGAGCAATTCTTCTTCAGCGGAGCCATGCTTTAGAAGATTCAAGTATAATATGAATCTTGACAGATATCTCAGATTTAAAGAAACAGCAAAAAAATACAAGGTGACTCCGACAGTTGCTCTTATTGCGGCATATTCAGCAGTACTTGAAAAGTGGTCTGATAATTCCAATTTTTCATTGAATTTGACATTGCTCAACAGAATGAATGCTGATGAAAAAATTAGTGAAATTATTGGAGATTTTACAACTACAAATATTCTTACAGTTGATATGCGAGAAAAAAAGAAATATTGTGAGTACTGCTTGGCAATTGGTAATGAGCTCTTTACAGATATTGACCACAGACTGTTTTCAGGCGTTAAAGTTGTAAGAGAATATGCAAAGTCAAAGAATTCAGATATGGCATTATTCCCATATGTTTTTACATCATCTATCGGTCAGATACACACTTCATTAAAAGGGCGCATGACTGATGGCTGTGTGAGCAGTACGCCACAGGTTTTTATTGATTGCCAGGCAATGGACGACAATTTTGGATTAAGTATTAACTGGGATGTAAGACAAGGAATATTCCCAGCAGGTACAGTTGAAAAAATGTTTGCTGTGTTTGAAAAATTGGTTGATAGACTAGCAGATGATGATTCATTTTGGGAGAAAACAGATATTATCAGTTTACCTGATGAGGATAGAAAGATCATTAATGCTGCAAATGCAACAGAAATTGAACTGCCTTCGCAATTAATTCACAGCAAAATAATTGAGCGTATAAAGGACAGCGCAGAGTGCATTGCGATTAAGCAAGGAAACAAGAAAGTAACTTATAAAGAACTGGGAGAATACAGCGCAGGAATTGCAGAAAAACTGAGCGAACTTGGTGTTTTAATCAATGAGAAAATAGGTATTATATTGCCGAAATCATACTATCAGGTGTATGCTATTATTGGAATTTTATCTGTCGGAGGCGTATATGTTCCAATAGATGCATCCGGTGTTGTAGAGCGACGTGATGAGATAATATCTAACTGCAATATAAAAAAAGTAATAACAATGTGCTCATATAATGAGAATCTCCCGATTGATGTAATAAGAATAAATATAGACGAAGTTGGAAAAGGAAGTATTTCTTCTTTAAGATGTATAAACGAGTTAAGCGATGAAGCCTATATTATACATACATCAGGTTCTACCGGAAAACCAAAGGGGGTTGTTATAACACACGAAGGTGCAGTCAATACCATAGAAGATATCAATAGGCGATTTAATGTTACAAAATATGATGCTGTGTTGGGTCTTTCAAATCTATGGTTTGATCTTTCTGTATATGATATATTCGGACTTCTTTCAGTTGGCGGAAAGATTATATATCCTGAAACGGAAAGATATATCGATCCCTCATATTGGGATGATCTTGTTGAAAATGAAGACATAACAGTTTGGAACAGCGTGCCAGCATTTATGAAGATGTACTATAATTACATAAGTTCAAAAGAAGTAAAAAACAGCAGATTTCCACGGCTGGTAATGCTTTCAGGTGATTGGATAGATATTGACCTTTTTGATGACCTGAAGCCTTATGCACCGAATACGAGATTTATTAGCTTGGGTGGAGCGACAGAAGCCTCAATATGGTCGATTTTCTATGAGTATAAAAACAAAGAGACTTGGTGGCAGAGTATACCTTATGGAAAACCTCTTGCCAATCAAGGATTCATGATACTCAATGAAAAAATGGACGAGTGCCCACTTGGTGTAAAAGGTGAGCTTTATATTTCAGGAAAAGGACTTGCTAAAGAGTATTACAATGCCCCAGAAATCACAGAGAAGAGTTTTGTCAGATATAAGAATGGCGAGCGTCTCTATAAGACTGGCGATTATGGCAGATATCTTAAGGATGGAAATATAGAATTTCTTGGAAGAATCGACAATCAGGTTAAAGTCCATGGGTATAGGATTGAACTTGGTGAGATAGAAAATGCTCTGAAAAGTCTTAATTATGTTAAGGATTGTATTGCTGTTGCCGTTGAACTCAAAGCCTCTCAAAAAACGATATGTTCATTGATTGTTGGTGACGAAAAAGAACTGTCGGAAAAGAAAGTTTTGAATGATGTGAGCAGATTGATACCGAAGTATATGTACCCCAAAAAAATATTCTTTACAGATACTCTGCCTTTATCAGCAAATGGCAAGGTTGACCGCAGACAATCGGCACAAATTATTACAAGGTTAATGAATGACATAAAGGAAAATAATAAACTGTCTGAAAAAGCTGGTTCTGCTGATGGCATCTTGAAAACGGTAAGTAAAGTGTGGGAAAAAGTACTTGATGTTGCTGAAATAGATGCAGATGAGGATCTCTATGATGTTGGCGCTGATTCTGTTGTGATGATAACCGCTGCAACTGAACTGAATAAGAAATTTGGCGACAAAGTTCCCTTTGACAGCATACTTACGCAGATGCTTAACTATTCAACAGTGAGAGCATCCTCAGACTATATAAAGGAGCTTTTAAATTGAAACCGAATGTATGGTTTCCGTATAAAACGGAAAATAATGAGTGTAACTGCAAATTGTATTGCTTTAATCATGCCGGCGGAAGTTCACTTATTTTTAAGGACTGGATAAATTTTGACGAAAAAATTGAAGTAATACCAATTGAGATGCCGGGACACCGTAAAAGAATAGGTGAAAAATGCCGAACTGATTTTTCGGGGTTGGTTGGTGAAGTTGCAGAACAGGTTATTGCTGATGCTGCAAAGGATAAAGTGTTTATATACGGTCACAGCTTAGGTGCTGCGTTGGCGTTTAGTCTTGCAGAGACACTTGAAAATAAGTACAATAAAAAAGTGGATGGACTTTTTGTTGCTGGAAGACAGGCACCGGCGGATGACGATCCTTCACCATATAGGACAAGTATGGGAATGAGTAGCTTGAAAGATGAACTTCTGAGACTTGGAGATACACCAAAAGAATTGCTTGATGACAAACAATTCATGGATTTTTATTTGCCAATAATTTTTTTGGATTATAAACTATCGGAGAATTATCTCTATGATGGGAATACTGTCAATTGTCCCATATATGCAATGTGTGGTGATATGGATGCGTTAACTGATGTAGAAAAAATGAAGAACTGGCAGAAAGTTACGAAGAATACACTTGATTTCAAGAAATTTAGAGGGGGACATTTCTTTGCTTATAAGGAAAGTGCAGAAGCAGTTAAAAAGTATATAATACACAATATAAAAAATAGCATGATATGACATATATATTCGATAATATTGAAGATTTTACAGATGAGGAATATTTTAAAGAAATAAAGTATGTATCAGAAAAAAGGGCAGAGAAATCGATGCGATATAGATTTATGATTGATAAGAAGATCTCATTGATAGCCTATCTATTGCTTGTGTATGCTGTGAAAAAGGAATATGGTATTGATAAAATGCCAGAGATGCTAACAGATAAACTTGGAAAGCCATACTTTAAGGACAGTAATCTTTCATTTAACCTTTCACATACAAGAAAAGGTGTGATGTGCAGTATTTATAGTAATAGAGTTGGCTGTGATATAGAATCTATAATACAACATCCTATACTTGTGCAGTCGATATTCAGTCTGAAGGAGAGAAACATCATCAGTAATGATATGAAGTATTTCACTAAACTATGGACATTGAAAGAGGCTTATTCAAAATGCATGGGATTTGGCCTAACTCAAAAACTAAATGCCATTGACTTTTCGGAATATATACAAGAAGAAAGTTTTGAAATTATGGAGAAAAAGTTTCTAAGCGGCAATAAAGGTGATTTATATTATTCCGTGTGTATTGATAGTGTTCAAGAGAATATACATCCAATCTGTTTTTTGAAAAAAGAAGAGCTGCTAATAAGGAGGTTTGAAAATGGAAGAGAATAAATTTAGTCCAGAGGAGATAATATCCTCAGTTCAGGCGCTTTTGCCATCCAATGAGACAATAGATGTAAAGGAAAATCTGATAAAGCAGGGAATAGAATCACTTGATATAATGCGGATTGTCAATGAGTACAGAAAAAAAGGAAGCCGTGTTAAATTTGCAGATCTTATCGAAAATCCATATATTGAAAATTGGCATAAAGAGATAAACAAGCTTAGGAAGAAGAGAAATATAAGCAAGCAAACAGTGTCGGAACGCTATGAACCTTATGACCTTACACCAGTTCAGTTTGCATATTTTGTCGGTAGACGTGATGGATTGAAATTAGGCGGTGTGGATTGCCACGCATATTTGGAACTTAGCGGAAAAACAATTGATGAGAAGAAATTGAATGAAGCCTATAAAAAACTGCAGTTGCATCATCCCATGCTGCATACAAAGTTTTTACCCGAGGGAAAACAGCAGGAGATCAAGGATTTTGTTCCAAGAGAGCTCAGCGTATATGAGGTTAGTGATGAAGCAGATTTCCTAAAACTGCGAGAAAGCATTTCCCACAGAAAACTTGATATTGAAAATGCACAGACATTTGAAATCGCGCTTGTGAAATTTTCAAATGGCATACAGAAGTTGATATACGATGTTTCTCTGGTCATTGCCGATGTCATTAGTTTTCAGAAAATAATGGAAGATCTTTGTAAACTGTATAATGGCGAAGAATTATCCAAAGAAACTGCGGAATTTTCATTCAAGGAATACCTGAAAAATAATTCTATAAATGATAAGCCAGAAGACAGGGAATATTGGCTGAATCAAATAGAAAACCTACCTGATAATCCTCAAATACCGCTAAGAAAAAGGGATGAGGATATTGAAAAAGTCAGGTTTAATACGAGATCGTGTGAGATTTCTCCTGAAATATGGAAGAAGATAAAAAATAAAGCTTTGTCTGCTTCCATAACACCTGCAATGGTGCTGCTGACGGTATATTCTGCTGTTCTTGATAGATGGAGTGAAAGTGAAAAATTCAACATCAATATGCCGTTATTCAATAGAAATACTTATGAACCATGGATGGAAGATGTGATTGCTGACTTTTCTAATACCCTTATTTTTGATGTTGATTTTTCTAAGAAAAGATCATTCATTCAAACTGCTGCTGAAAATCAAAAGCACTTTCATGAGAGAATCAAGCATTCGAATTATTCAGGTGTAAATGTTCTGAGAGATATGAAAAAATATGACAGGTCATCAAATGTCGTATTTGCATATAATGTTGGTCAGCCTATTGTAAGTAACAATATAGTTGAGACATTTGGTGACCTTGAATATATGATTTCACAGACGCCACAGGTATGGATAGATTTTCAGATATTCGATTTGAAAAATGGCGGATTATTTATTAAGTGGGACAGTGTGGATGAGTTGTTTCCGGATGGAATGCTCAGCGAAATGTTTGATTGTCTTAGGAGCTATATTGAACTGCTTGGTAGTGATGAAAGCGCATGGGAGAAAGAAATATTCTTTAAGGATCTCGAAAAAAAGATTGATAATATACCGTATCTCCATTTTATACATAAAGATATTGCATCTAAAACACTTATTGATGATTTTCTGACCGTTGCTGAAACTAAGCCGTATAATACAGCGCTTGTTGATGGCCTGACGGGGAAAGAGATCACTTATGCTGAGTTGAAATACAAAGCAATGAAGCTTGCGGGTCTGCTTGAAGAAAATGGAATTGATACAGGAGATCTTGTGGCCGTTACGATGAATAAAGGCATATCACAGATTGTAGCAGTTCTTGGTGTACTTGCTGCAGGTGCTGGATATGTGCCCGTTGGTGTAAATCAGCCGTTGAAAAGAGCGGAAACAATTTACCGAAAGGGAAATATAAAAACTGTTTTAACAAGCAGAGCACTTGCCGGTGAGGTGGAGTACCCAAAGGGTGCAAATGTGATCTGTATTGAAGATATCAACAGCTGTGGATCTGTCAGTCACTCAAAGGCTAATCCTAATAGTACAGCCTATGTTATTTTTACATCTGGCTCTACTGGTGAACCAAAAGGCGTTGTCATAAAGCATAAAAGTGCTTATAATACAATACATGATGTGAATTTGAGATACAATGTAAATGAAAGCGACAGAAGCATAGCAATTTCAGCACTTGATTTTGATCTGTCTGTTTATGATATATTTGGTATGCTTTCAGTTGGCGGTGCAGTTGTAACAATTGCTGACAATATGAAACGTGATCCATCAAGCTGGAAGAAACTTGTCGAAACTTATAGCGTAACTGTATGGAATACTGTTCCTGCAATTATGAATATGCTTTTGATGTGGATCGAAAGCAATGGAGCTATCAGTGCGAATAAACTTAGACTTGCATTGTTGTCAGGTGATTGGATACCGTTAGATCTTCCAGAGAAGTTCTATGACATTTTTTCTGATGCGAAACTTGTTTCTCTGGGAGGTGCGACAGAAGCTTCGATCTGGTCTAATTATTTTAATGTTGTTTTGCCACTTAATGAGGAGTGGAACAGTATTCCCTATGGTTATCCGCTTACAAATCAGCTATTCAGAATCGTTGATAAACGAGGAAGATCTTGCCCCATGTACGTTAAGGGGGAACTTATTATTGAAGGTGCTGGCGTTGCAAATGGGTATTTGAACGATTCTGAAAAGACAAAAGAAGCATTCTTTAATGATAACGGCGTTTCTACTTATAGGACAGGCGATCTTGGAATGTTTAGAGAGAATGGCTGTATAGAATTTCTTGGACGAAAAGATTTTCAAGTAAAGGTCAACGGATATCGGATTGAGTTGTCTGAGATAGAACAGGTACTGAAAGAAGATATTTCTGTTGAGGATGCTGTCTGTGTTCTTAGTGAAAATGAAAAGATATATGCCTTTATTACACCAAAGGTGATAAATGAAAACAACAATAGCGAGGTTGATAGTCTTTCTAATGAAGAAACAGAACAGCTACTGCTATCTTCGAGTAAGTTTTTTGCAAACTGCAGCAGTATTGAAGAGGCAGAGAAAACTATTAAGAGCTTTTATTTGGCAGTTAATAGTCAGACAGACAGGTTTATCAGAAAGCTTATATCAAATTCTGGTTTAATTAAAGAATGCATTACTGAAAAATATAAAAAATATTATGATATACTTGCTGATATTGCATCTAAGAGTAATGATAGCATGATTGATGATAACAAAGAAGTATTCAATATGCTTAACGAGCATACTTCTCAAATCAAAGATATTTTATATGGAAACAAGAGTGCTGTTGATATTCTGGCTTCACCGGATAATGAACTAACAGTTTCATTTGTTTCTGATATGCTGCCATGGAATCAGTTCAGGTATGATATTATCGGTAATGCAATTGAAAAATGTTTTAAAAAGAAACGAGATAAGCTAAAGATTGCTGTTCTTGCTACACGTCAAGGAAAACTGTTACAATATCTGGATAATAAACTTGCTCATGAGGACTGTGAGATAGATTATCTGGACAATAGTCGTTATTACTTCAATAGTGAAATTGAGAATCTGAAAAATATAAATGTAAATTATAGGAATTTCGATATAAATGAAACTATTGCAGGTGACTGTCAGTTTGAATATGATATAGTCATAGCGGATAATACGCTGCATAGGGCACATGATGTTGATTTGTCACTAAAAAATGTAGAAACTCTCCTGAAACAAGATGGTATCGTATTAATGGTTGAGCAAAACTGGAATAGCAGCATAGTAATGTGCATAGCTGGACTTTATGAAGAAGGTTTCAGAGAATTAAGTGACAGGCAGCTTCCACTACTGGATAGGGAGAAGTGGATTGAAAAACTTGGAAATCGTTTTGGAATTACGTCGCTTATTGATGACGAACTTATGTCATCATCTGAGACTTGTATTTTTGCTTTGAGTCGTAGGAATAGAATAATAATACCAGAAAGCAGTAAACTTATTTCAGATGCGGCAAAGAAACTGCCAGCTTATATGATGCCTCAGAAAATAATCGTTCTTGGTGAGATACCTTATACGGATAATGGTAAGGTAAACCGGAAAAAACTTTTAGAGCTGTCATTGAAGTATAACGATAGTATCAATAAGACTATGCTTTTGCCACGAAATGAGACTGAAGAAAAGCTTGTAGCGTGCTTTGAGAAAGTTCTAAGAATCAGTTCTGTAAGCGTAACAGATGAATTTTTTAGTTTAGGTGGTGATTCACTTTCAGCGATTCGTTTGATAAATGAGATCAAGGAAAAACTGGGTATTGATATTACATTGCCGCAGATATTCACACTTCAGACAGTAAGAAATATAGCCGAAAGTATTTCTGAAACAGAAGAAGCTGGTGAGGAATTTGAAACAGGTGAGATCTAATAATATTGTGAATTTTAGAAATTTATATGTTTTTATAATTTCTGTGCAATATAACGATATGTAAATTATATCAGGACTCTCTGAAAAGATAGAAGGATTCCTTCAACTAATTATTCACAGTATAAGCAAATTGCTGGTAACCGCCAACCAGACCAGCGGGCAAAAAAATAAGCCGAGATCAACCTCGGCTCAAATCCCGTATTCGGTTCATCACAATGAATTGCTGTGAGTTACTGTGAATTACTGTGCGGTGAAATACTGTCAGTTACTATGAAATACTGTGGATGAGAAGCTGTCACTTAACCTCAGCCATGTTTTCAACGATCTGATGATATGTTCTGTGGCAGGTTTCAGGCAGAGTAGCACTCCACGGCATGATGCTGTCAAGCTGTTCTTCTGAAGGTGCTGAGCCAGAGAAGGCAGAACCAGCTTTCGCACAAAAGGTAATTCAGGTGACGCTTTGAGAAACACTCAGCGGTACGATCTGCTGCAAGGGCAATTCCGCTCGTTTCAGCAGTTCTTTTCTCACCACATTCAGGCGTGAGTAGTATGTGTGCTGGCTGATCCCCTTTTCCTTGCACCACGCTGTTACGGTCATACCGCTGCTCTGGCATTCCTGTATCTGCTCTGCCCACTCCCTGTGACGAAGCTCGGTTTTTACTTCTCTGATCGTTGGCATATTCTCAGCTCCTTTCGGGGTAAATCCCTTTGGAACTATTTTATCGCTTTTTTAGTGCCGAATCAACGTTAGGGTCTGGTTGGCGGTTACGCTACTTCAACAATATTATCCAGAATCACGGATAAAGCAACACCGCACAAAGACCACCTGTCGGCTTTGTACGGTGTTGTCAAAATTACGATGTTTTCGGACAAGAGGAAAGGTCTGCTCTCAGAGGCAGACCTTTCTTTTTGTACACCGACCCCAAATGGAGTAAGCTCCATCTGGTCAAAAGGTATTTCCTGTACAGCGTTTCCCTAGAGGAGAAAGATTGCACCCAGCGGTCGGATTCAGTATTGCAAGTGCCTTGGACTTATTTCAAGTTCTTCAAATAGGCTTCAAACATATCTTTCTCTGCAAAATAACCTTTTTCAATCAGCATTGTTACAAATTCCTGTACCTCTGCATTGTCGAGCCATGCACAGTCGCCGCCAAATCGGCAGAGTTCCAGTTGCTGTGTTGTGCCATCTTCGTCATGATACAGGACATAGAGTGTTTGTTCGCCGCAATCAGCTATACCAAAGTCCCAGGCTTTCATTTCGCAGCCCTTGTATTTTACTGCATTCTTTGTGAAGTCCGAGATCTCTTGCAAAACCTCTGCATCTGTGATGTACGATTCCTTTTCACCATCTTCTTTGATGTGGTTCATGTGGTCATCAACGGAGAGATACGCACAATTGCACAATGGAGCTGAATACCGATTTCCGTTGGCGGTGATTACTTGTTCGTAATCTTCGCCATCCCAGCCATTTTCTGACACGATAATTCTATAATCATTGATAAATAAAGCAGGCGTATCGTCATACTGGTTTTGATGCATCAACTCACGTTTCATCATGCAAAGGTCAAACGCATTCAGTACGCCATCCTCATACAGATCGGCTGCTTTCCAGTTGGAAAGTGTTGCATCGGGAACACCCGTCAGCCATTTCTGGAGCATAACAGCGTCAGCGGCATTCAGTTTCCCGTCTGCATTGACATCGCCCTTTACAGGCTCAGAAAATTCAGATTCGTCTATTTCTTCGACGGACATATCTTCACCGATCTTATAATAACCGACATCTCTGACGTTTTTCGTCTGCTCTGGATCCCAGGGTCTGCCTTGAGAGATCGTGACTTTTACTGTGCCAGCAGATACTGCTTCATATACATAGACAGCATGACTTTGGCTTCCAGGTGGAAACGGCTCATCGGAAGAAATATTGTATTCTTTTACTTCTTTGATTTCCGCCGTTCCAAGCTGCTCCAGAATCACTTCATCACCGATACTATAATTGATGGTATCACAATAAACGATATAGTTGCCATGAACGGATACATTTCCGTTTTTCGCAATGAATGCTTCATAATCATCCATTGTAGCAGGCAGCCAGTCGAATTCATCGACAGATTCAAGAGTGATCGTCTTTTCGTCATGGTCAATCGCCTTGACTCTGATCGTGCCGTCACCGATGTATTTGCTGTAATACTGCGGCAGAAATACAGGAAGGACAAGGTCATTGATATGGTAGTCATAGCAGATGAGTATTTCTGTCGATCGTATCACCGACGGAAAGCGTTCTGCCATCCAGATAAGTCACGCCCTCAATATCGGGGGCGACATACATAACAAGTCCGTCAATTCCAACAATTTCAGCATCAAACGGAAGCACATAATCGCCGCTGTTCAGATAAACAAGATCATAATCACCCTTTGTATTGACAACGTTCAGACAGCTCCCTGCTCCGTCTCCTGTGTAGTGCAGGGTATCGTACTTTTTCAGTTTTGTTCCCAGTGTAAGTTCGGAGGTCTGATAGGTCTTGCTTGTCTCCACGTCATCTGAAACATCTATGGTAATGGTCTTATCTGTTCCAATATTGGAATGGCTTACTGTAATGGTCGCTGTGCCGTTGCCAACACCTGTGATAAGCCCATTTTGATCGACAATGGCGACATTCTCATCACTGGAAGAATAAAAAACAGACTGTTTTGCACCAGTACTCCATTCCAGTTCCAGCTGAACACTTTCTCCCACTGCAATGGTGTTCTTGGAAACGGAGAGATTTGTTACAGATGCAATGATCGTCAGTGCGTGAGCAGGCGTTTCTGCATAGGACACCATCGCCGCTGTGGAACAGCAGAGGCAGCCTGCAAGCAGGACTAAAATGACTTTCTTTCTCAAATTTACCACCCTCTAATCATATGTTATATATATAACGGTTTTAGTATATCATAAAAATATCTGGTTGTCAAGGAATATACAAAAAAATCTATGGCAATACTGTGCAAAGATTGTGCATCAGATACGCAATGAGTATCGACACACCCTAGTTGCTCCCATATGTCAGCAAATTGCAATTATAATGTAACCGCCAACTAGACCAGCGGGCAAAAAATGAGCCGAGATCAACCTCGGCTCAAATCCCGTATTCGTTTCATCACAATGAATTGCAGTGAGTTATTGTGAATTACTGTGCGGTGAAATACTGTCAGTTACTATGAAATACTGTGGATGAGAAGCTGTCACTTAACCTCAGCCATGTTTTCAACGATCTGATGATATGTTCTGTGGCAGGTTTCAGGCAGAGTAGCACTCCACGGCATGATGCTGTCAAGCTGTTCTTCTGAAGGTGCTGAGCCAGAGAAGGCAGAACCAGCTTTCGCACAAAAGGTAATTCAGGTGACGCTTTGAGAAACACTCAGCGGTACGATCTGCTGCAAGGGCAATTCCGCTCGTTTCAGCAGTTCTTTTCTCACCACATTCAGGCGTGAGTAGTATGTGTGCTGGCTGATCCCCTTTTCCTTGCACCACGCTGTTACGGTCATACCGCTGCTCTGGCATTCCTGTATCTGCTCTGCCCACTCCCTGTGACGAAGCTCGGTTTTTACTTCTCTGATCGTTGGCATATTCTCAGCTCCTTTCGGGGTAAATCCCTTTGGAACTATTTTATCGCTTTTTTAGTGCCGAATCAACGTTTGGGTGTGGTTGGCGGTTACGATTTAGAGCAATGCACTACTGAATCGGGACTAAATTAAATATAATTCTAAAAAACTAGAATATAGATCGGCTTGATACAAATTGTTCTTCAATTTACAAAGAAATAATTTGGGTTTTATAAATTGAATTTTCGGAACAAATATGCGATTTTAAAAAGCAGTATGAGTAGATCACATCACTTTTCTCACTGCATAAAAAAATAAAACCAGCCTGAGACTCTACAATTGGAATCTCAGGCTGGTTGCCTTATCATCTTCTTGAAGTGTGAGAAGTGATATGCTCTCGATGATTCAATATTCAAAATGATCCACACCGCCGGATTTTACCCTGCACCGTTTCTGGCAGAAACAGATTCCAAGCTTTGCGATGTTTTCATACTGTTCGTCCCGCAGACTTGCCTCGTAGTCTTTTTCCTCGATTTGCCTGAGGGCATCTTCGCAGGCTTTTGTCATCTGGTTATACTTTTCTACAACCTTAAATTCCAGAATTGCAGCGTGATGCCATCTGGAACGCTGCTTTACCACCAGATCAAACCGTCCGTTGCCGGACTCTCGGTTAGAAACCACCATATAGCCGCTGAATCCGGAAACCAGTCCTGTTACGAAACCGTGATAATAGTTCTCCTGTTCGTCAAAGCAGCTGATGGTGTTGGTCAGCCAGGTGCAGAGTAAATCCTCTAACTTTTCCGCATCTGCATGAATCACAGATTCCAGAATGTCTGTTCGGCTGTCACGGTTGACGTGGTCGATAAACCACGAGCGAATGGTGTTCTTGTAGATGCTCTTGATCTCCACATTTGGAATCACCATGTCATAGTAGGTTTCATCACCGATCGTTTCACAGGAGATGATTTTCAGATAGCCGGTGAACAGCAGAAAACTCCAGATGTAATCCTGGTTGACATCGATCGTACCGTAGGTCACGTCCTCAAAAATCTGGGTGTGAATTGGCGTGCCGTTGATGAGTTCCTCCACCATAGATTTGGTACGCTCGTTGGATTCTTCGATCAGACGTTTGACAATCCGATTGGAGCTGGTGTTCGACCAGTAAGGCTCACAGGCAACCATATCGTTTTGCAGGTAGGAGTCAATGCAGTTCAGAACACTCCACGGGTTATAGATCTCTGTCAGTCCGAATCGGTAACCGTCATACCATTTTGCAATTGTTCCGGCATACTGTTCCAGGGAGAAGGTTTGCAGAATTTCTTTCATTTCTTCCTGGGTAAATCCGAAATACCGGGAGAATTTGTTTTTTGTGATGGAGTAAGTTTTCAGGTTGTTCAAGCCTGTGAAAATGCTCTCTCTGGACACCCGCAGACAGCCTGTCAGAACCGCAAATTCCAACGAGGGGTTGGTTTTTAACGCAGACTCAAAACAGCTGCGAATCAGGTTGGTCATGTCATCGTAGAAGCCTTCGTGGTAGGCGTTCTCTAACGGTACATCGTACTCGTCAATGAGAATGATGACGTTCTGCTGATATGCCTTTTTCAGACAGTTGGAAAGAAATCCAATTGCCTGATTATACATGGTTTCTGTGGCATCCACTTGGATAAAGGAAAGAAATCTTGCTTTTTCTTCCTCGTCCAAAACATTTTTACTGAAAATAAAATCTTTGTGTCTACTGTATTCAGATTTTATCAGATACTTGTAGGTTTCAAATGCAAGCGTAAAGTTTTTCTGTTTCATGCTTTTCAGCGAAACGCTGATTACCGGATACTTTCCCTGATACGCCATATACTCCGGATATGCTGCGATTTTCAAGCCGTCAAAGAGATAGGCGTTGCTTTTCTCAGTTGCCTCAAAAAATCGCTGCAGCATACTCATGTTGAGTGTTTTGCCGAATCTTCTCGGTCTGGTGA
>CAUCWU010000003.1 GCA_958446555.1 uncultured Lachnospiraceae bacterium
AGCGTTCTGAAGAACATCAGGCCAAGAAAAACCAACAATTCCAGAAGAAAACCCTATTGGAATGATGGTTGCGTTGTTTGTAATTGGCGCATTCATCCCTCGGACGTTCTTGCGAACGGCCGAGGTTTTCTGCGCTGAAACATTATAATACTTCATGTGACTTATGTATTTGATATCACATGATGAATTTGCAGCTCATAAAGCTTTTTGTAGATTCCATTCTGAGCCAAAAGTTCCTGATGTGTTCCGCGCTCTCTGATCTTTCCCTTATGCATAACCATTATGCAGTCAGCATGCTGAATTGTTGAAAGACGATGCGCTACCATAATAGTAGTTCGTCCCTTCATCAGCTTTTCAAGCGCTTCCTGAATTAAAATTTCAGTCTCAGTATCAATATTTGCTGTTGCCTCATCCATTACAAGAATTGCTGGCTTATGCGCAAGCGTTCTTGCAAATGAAAGAAGCTGTCTCTCTCCTGCTGAGAAAGTTGCACCGCGCTCTGTAACAGGCTCCTTATATTTTTGCGGAAGCTTTTCAATAAAATGTGATGCATTAACATACTCAGCAGCAGCTCTCACATCTTCAAACGGGATATCGTCGTGCAGGCGAATATTTGACTCAATATCTCCCTCAAAGATAAATACATCCTGCTGCATCTGTCCAATCGCACTTCGAAGCTGCTTCTTGGAAAGCTTTCTAATATCCACACCGTCAATATAAATATGACCCTTCTGGATATCATAATAACGTCCGATTAGATTTAAAATAGACGATTTTCCAGCTCCTGTTGCACCGACAAATGCCACCTTCTCACCAGGCTCAATTACAAAGGAAACATCACGAAGTACATAATGTTCTCCATCATATGCAAACCATACATGGTCAAACTCAATGCGTCCGAGAACCTTTGGCAGTACAACAGGATTTTCATCCTCCTTAACCTGCGGCTCCTCAGCGAGAATTGTAAATATCTTTTCTGCTGATGCTATTGATGACTGCAGTGTCGAAAACTGCTCAGCAAGCTCCTGAATTGGATCAAAGAACTGCTGAATATACTGTGAGAAAATATAGAGAGTTCCAATGGAAATTGCTCCATCTAACACCTCATTGCTTCCGATGCCAAGCACTATCATTAAAGACAATACACTTAAAATATAGATTAGCGGGCGAAAAATCGCAAACACCATCATCTCACGGTAGTGTGCGCGGTACAGCTTGTAATCCTTATCCTTAAACTCCTCGAACTTTCGCTCCTCTCGTCCAAAGATCTGAATTACGCGCATTCCTGAAATATTCTCAGATAAAAATGTATTGATATCTGTAAGCTTTGTGCGTACAATCCGATATGTTTTTCTTGAAATAATACGAAAAACAACTGTAAGCACCATAACAATAGGCAGAAGCACAAATGAAACAAGTGCCAGTCCTCTGTCTAGCGCAATCATAACAACAGCCAGTCCTATTATCTTTACGATATTTCTAAATAAGCGCACCAAAATGCCTGAATACATCTCATTTAATGCTTCAACATCATTTGTCACTCTTGTGACAAGCTTTCCAACGGGCGTCAGATCAAAGAAACGGCTGCTTAAGCTTTGAATATGAATATACAGCTCTCGTCTTACAGTCAGAATGATCTTTTGTCCAGTCTTCTGCAAAATCCAGGTCTGTGCCATATTGAAAATAAAGCTTACTACAAGCACAATACCGTATTTCCATGCTGTATTAATAATTACATTATAATCGCCCTGCGTCTCGAAGTTGTCAATCGCATCTCCAATAAGTGTTGGTCTATATAAATCAAATCCCGTAAGTGCCAACACAAGAACCAGACAAAGCGTCACCCATCCGGCATACGGCTTCATATAAGACAAAAGATGCAGCAACGCATTTCCTTTATAATTACTTTCCAATTTGTCATCTGTCATTGAATTCATCTTGCTGCACCCCCTTACATCTCATTTAATTCCTGCTCAAGCTGCTGCTTCTCATAAATCTTTGCATAGAAGCCGCCCTCGCGGATTAATTCATCATGTGTACCATACTCAGTCAGCTCACCCTCAGTCAATACTGCGATATGATCAGCC
Organism: uncultured Lachnospiraceae bacterium; assembly: GCA_958446555.1. Lineage (GTDB taxonomy): Bacteria > Bacillota > Clostridia > Lachnospirales > Lachnospiraceae > Anthropogastromicrobium. The sequence goes on from CAUCWU010000003.1 coordinate 2,088, forward strand.
TTTTGAAGCGTAGAAACACGATGTGCAATAATAATAGTTGTTTTTCCCTTGCGCAGACGAATCAGATTCTCTAAAATCTGCTCCTCTGTATCTGTATCGACAGCAGACAGTGAGTCATCCATAATCAATACAGGGGCATTCTTAAGAAGCGCACGTGCAATAGAGCTTCGCTGCTTCTGACCGCCTGAAAGCGTTACACCGCGCTCTCCAACAAGTGTCTGATAGCCTTCTGGGAAATCAATAATATTGCTGTGAATGCAGGCCGCCTCAGCTGCTTCCTTAATATTATCGCGAAGCTTTGGATGATCAAAAATACGATCCTCAAGTCCAAACGCTATATTTTCCTCAAGTGTATCTGAGAACATAAAATTTTCCTGAGGCACATAAGCCACATCACGGTGAAGCACATGAAGCGGAATCTCATCAATAGGTCTTCCATCCATCAAAAGCATTCCTTTTTCGCAGTCATATACACGAAGAAGCAGATCTGCAAGCGTAGACTTTCCGCTTCCAGTTCGTCCAAGTACTGCTAACATCTCGCCTGGTTTAATGTGAACACTCACATTCTTTAAAACAGGTGTATCGCCATCTGGATACTGAAATGTCAGATTCTTCAGCTCTATATCACCAGTTAAATGCTCACCATCCTTCTCTTTTACCTTATCAATAATATCCGGCTTTTCATCGAAGATATCCTTGATACGCTTATAGCCTGCTGATGCCTGACTAAATGTATTTATACAGTCACCACAAGCAATCATCGGCCATACGAGCATACCTATATAAGAGTTGAATGCAACAAACTGACCAACTGATACAGTTCCATTAATTACCATTTTTCCTCCAATGATCAATGTCAAAAGAAGACTGATTCCCGTAATCAAATCAAGCAGTGGTCCAAACAAACTCCTTAGCTTCACAACGGCAAGATTCTTTTCCATGTTATTTTCATTTGCCTTTTGAAATTCCTCAAGATCCTTCTTCTCCTGAACAAAGGCCTTTAAAACACGGATACCAGAAATACTTTCCTGCACCTTATCTGAAAGAAATGAAAAGGCTTCCTGTCTGGCAGTCTGGCGCTTTTTCATCTGAACACCAAAGAAATAACATCCGATTGCAACAAGAATCATTGGAACAAATGCAAGCACAGTCAAACGCAGATCAACATATATGATCATTTTAATGATAACCATAATAGACATGACAGCTGCATCAAAGGTTGTAATGACAGCCATACCTACTGCCACTCGCACAGCTTCCAAATCATTTGTAAAATGTGCCATCAGATCACCTGTTTTGTGCTCATTAAAATAACGTGCCGACAATGTTTCCAAATGACCAAACATATCATTTCTAAGACGATATTCAATCTTTCTGGATGCACCAAAAATGCAGTAGCGCCATCCAAAACGGCCAAACATCATAATCAGTCCTGCAATCAATATCTTCATGAGCATCATTGGAATTCCGGCTTTTGTCAGCGTTTCATTTGTCAGTCCGTCAATTATATCTCCGATAAACTGCGGAATATATATATTTGCCAGATCGACACAAAGCAAAATTGCTATGCCAAACACATACCACCATTTATACTCATACAGATAGTTTTTCAGTGAAAACTTCTTCTGTTTTTCCATCGTGTTTTCCTTCCATGTTCGTTACTTTTTATCTTATTTCATACATCTATTTTTTTAGATTCACTTGTGTTTTTTCATACAAGTATCATTCAATTGAAGCCTTATTCTCTGTATGTATCAACAGACGAAAAGATTTTCTTAACTGTCTCATAAGCTAGCTTCGGTCTTCTGTACTCATCCACAATTCCCTTGTTGTTCATTGTTCTCGGACGTGTATTCCACCAATCATTTGTTACGCGCACATCGCAAAACTGCCAGATATAAACGCCAGAACAATCATTGTAGGATAAGATCGCATTTAACTGCTCCTCAAGTGCCTGCACCTGATACTCCTCAGACCACTTTACCTTTGCCGGCGTGCGGTATCCATAGATTGCACCTGCACCAACCTCAGTGATTAAAAATGGCTTTCCCTCTCCCGGTGTTGTCTGAATCCACTTGTATAAATCATCCAAATACTCGGCTACCGGTGTGTTGTGATACCACTTTGGATAGATGTTATAGGAAACCACATCGACCAGATCAAAGCAGATATCAGTCTTAAAGCGACAGCTTGAGAATGAGCGCGGGCGTGTTTTGTCTAAGCTCTCAATCAGCTCAAACTGAGCCTTGTAACAAGATTTTCCGTATTCGGTATCACTTGCGCACTCATTTAAAATACCCCAGATATAAATAGACGGATGATTATAGTGAGCTGCTATCATCTCGCGAATACAAGTCTCACACTGACGCTCGAAGTTTGGATTTCTCATCTGCTCTTCGCTTAAGCCTCTTGCATGATTCTCCTCCCAGACTAAGATACCAAGCTCATCACACAAATCAAGAAACAGCTCATCATTTGGATAATGAGATGTTCTAATTGAATTTGCTCCCATATCTCGTGCAAGCTGCAAATCCTGCATGATTGCAGAAAGCGGCAGCGCACAGCCAAATTGCGGATGATCCTCATGGCGGCAGAAGCCCTTAATTTGAAGTTTCTTTCCATTTAAAAGGATGTCCTTTCCCTGTGTCTTCACTTCACGAAATCCCACACGGTCAATCAAATCATCAATCACACAGCCACTCTCATCCTGAAGCTGTGCAGTTACCTGATAGAGAGTTGGATGCTCTGGTGCCCAAGCACTTACAGCCTTGCAATTGATCTCATCAGTCTCAATCGTAAGCTCGTCTTCATTTTCTTTCATACTACAAGTCTCGCTGCACAAAAAGGCTTCTGTCTCCCCATTTTTCAGCGTGACATTCACAGTTCCATCCCATGCCTCTTTCGTAAGAGAAGCAATCACTAGCTTAATCTTCGCATACCAACTACCTTCCCTATAAATAGGGGTGAAATGCATCTGTCTAATATAATGCTTCGGAAGCTTTTCCAATACCACACCTCTTGAAATACCGCCGTAGCTTTGGTAATCATTTTCCACATGAAGGGCAGACGCCTCAGAAAATGAGTTATCCACTAAGACACTTAACTTATGAACACCTGACGGCAAATTTTTGACCACTGCCTCAAACTGAGTAAATGCATTGTAGTGCTCTGCAACTTGATTTCCGTCCACAAAAACCTTTGCCGTATGGCTGACACCCTTAAAGACAATGCGCATATCACCGTCTGCCTCAAAGTTACGCTCATACAAGCCCTGTCCTCTGTAAGCTTCAAAGCCAGGATAGCTTTCCCAACAGGAAGGCACCGTTACTTTTCCAATTAGCGTATTTTTTCCATCTGTCACCTGGCTAAAATCCCACAAAGATGAAGAAAGCTCAGTTGTCTTTCGAACCTGATGTTCTTCAAATAAACGTATCATTTTCAAACTCCTCCTTTTTCATTTTGCATCTGACCTAATATGCATATTTTCTATTGTAAACCATGTCGAATCTAATAACAATGGAGATTTCACTTCTTTTGAAAAAACATTTAGACACAGAAAAAGCCACGGGGACAGATTCGTCCCCATGGCTTCCCCGTAAAGTTTCTTGTTATCGTTATTGCTGTGACTCTTTTCGGTATTGTCCCGGTGTCTTTCCAGTATATTTTTTAAAGCGTCTTATAAATACATGATCATCCTCATATCCTACCGCCTCGCTCACCTGCTTTACAAGCTGATCTGTCGTGCGAAGCAGTTCCTTTGCACGGTCTAGTCGCACAACTGCCAGATAATCAGATGGGCTGATTCCTGTTTCGTTCTTAAACTCAACTGCTAGTGTTACCGGAGAGATGCCAAGCTGATCGGCTAGTGATGCCATATTTAAATCGGGATCGGAATAGCTCTTTTGCATAATCTCCATTGCCTTTACAACCAGCTCTGACTGATGGTTCTTCACATCTGTCTTCGTATCCAAAATCATATGGCATGCCTCTGTCAAAAGCGAAGTGAAATCCTCCATTGTTAGGCATCTTGACAGTGTAAATACATTATAGACCTGATTCCAGTCCTTCTCGTCTCCATTCCACTGATCCATAAGAAAACGCAGCACTTCATCATACAAAAGACGAAACGTCAAAAGTGTCGCATGCTCTTCCTCCAACTTTTTACAAAGATCATGGATTGCCTTTTCAACCTCTTGCTCATTTCCAACACGAATCGTATTCTCTAGCTGTACCATGTAGCGACTTCTCAGATTTTGATAGTTGCTGAGAGATGAGTTCTGACCAATCTCTGTAAAGCGAATGACCTGACTGCTATCCACTAAGAATCGGCTGTCATAGGCTGTGTTTGCTTCCAAATAGGCCAATGAACCATTGAGTAGGGAACGATGCGCCCAGCTGACTGCCACCACAAACTCGTCGCAATGCACTCGCCCAATCCGAAGAATCTTATCATAGGCTTGATACAATTTATCCTCTGATTCCCCAAAAATCACCATGACTCGCTGATTGGTATTAACCAGATGAATCCCGTATCCATCCATATTTTCCTGTTTTTGAATGAACTCAAGAATCTGTTCAAATATTTTTTCCTCATTTCCAGATGCACTGCTTCCGATTACGCCGACCATCTGAAATCCGTACGAAATATTAATTTCTGCTTCAGCTGCATCGCGCCTCAAAATTTCGAGTGCCATATATTTGCTCTGCAGGAAGTTTCGAATAAAGCGGCTCTTTCGAAGTGACATCTGATCCTGCTTCATATCCTCAGAGCTATTTACCAACTGTCGGATTCCAACCTCAATTTTTCCCAAATCATAGGTTTCTTCCCCCTCACCAGGCAGCATACGGTTTATATTTTTGACACCGCCTAGCACACGACTTGACAGAATTCCAATTAGCAGAAATGTCGGCACACAGCACAGAATAATCAAAACAGCGATTCCCCAAAGATGAGTTCTAAGCCGATCCGTAAACACATTCATCGGTTGCAATGCAACATAAGAAAAACCTGTCTTATCTATCTCCTGTGTGAGAAGGTAATTTTTTCCCTGAAGCTTTACCTGTTTCTGCCCAGTTTCATCACCAAGTTCGCTAAGTAGCAGATCATTCTCTATCTCATTTGCACCATGTCTTACTACGACATTTCCATCGTAAATTAGCCATGTGTTTCTCGTGTTTTCTTGTTCGTCTGCAAACAGATCATCATAGTGGTCAGCACCGATGAAGAAAATCAAAATCGTATCATACTTTGGTGCTACCGGATAAATGTAGATTACATTCTTTGCCTGTACATCATAAAAGTAGACAAGCTCCCCCTCTATCGCCTCTTCTGGAAGCACAAGTAACTTTTTTTGCTTTGCACAGAGAAGATCTTTCACCTCACTTGGACTATAATTTTCCAATTGATAGGCCGTATCACAGAATAAATCAATTGATATCGATGTCATGTGATTAAAAAGGTATTGATCCTTCTGATAATAGCAGTACATTACATCGAAAAACTGATTGACAGAACGATACTGGTTCAACTGCTTTTTCAGCGCAGCACTTTTTGTCGGCTGCTCATCTAAAAGAAATCTAGCCGAGTCGGAAAGCGCAATCTGCATTGAAATATCCTGTAAAATCTGCAGCTCATTTCCGTGCGTCTTTGCAATATTTCCAACGTAGACAGAATTCTCCTTATAGAAATCCTCCTGCATTTTTTTGTAGTAAAATCGAAACAGATAGCCGCCCAATATGGCAATGATAAAAACAATCACAACACTTGATGCAATAACATAATGAAGTATGTTTTGCCCCGTCTTTTTTTTGCCCTTCACGCCTCATTTCTCCTTTGCCCTTTTGCCCCATTATACCCGATTACCATCATTTCGTCAAAGGTACCACAAAAGATGGCAGTTTATTTTTCTGCCATCTTTTGCCTATATCCTCTTATCTTTTTTCTTTATACAGATGAATCCTAGATTCTAAATTCATTTTAAAATCATTCCAGATTCATGCCATCAATTGCTTCCTGATAGGTGCTGACATACTGATCAATATTCATTCCATCAAACTTTGATACAAAAGAATCCCAGCTGTCATCAGTCACACCATGAGCCACAAAATCAGCAATTGCCTCACTGACTGCATTGTTGATATCAGTCTCGATCAAACTGAAGTCTGCAAGTACATCCGCAGTCAGACCTGACATTGCAAAATACTGGCTAGAATAGGTGTTAATTACACCGGCCTCATCATACATCTGGCAATAGTCGATCTTTTCCAGACGCTGCTCAGACAAATTGTAGTTTTCAGAAATATAAGCACCTGGTGCAAAGAACTGAGTATTGCAGTCAAGCTGATTCTTCACAGTAACATCACTTACTGTCACTGTGTCAATCTTTCCGTTTTCTTCATTGTATACCCATCCAGTTCCCTCGGTTGGATTCTGTGGTCCATAATACAAATCTGCCTGCATCTCAGTATCCATCATCGCATCCAGAAGGCGAATTGACTCTTCTACATGCTCATTGGTTGCTGTGATAAATGCACACGGACGAGCCAGTTCCAGATAGCGATCCATATAAGCTCCCTTTCCATCTACTGACGGTGGAAGAATACACTCGCTGTTTGCTGCAACTCCGTCATCCCATCCCATAGCCTTTAATCTCCATGCTGAGAAGAATCCAACATTTCCTTCGGAAAGCTTTGTCTGAAGTGTATTGATATCCTGTGACAGACACTCTGGATCTAACAACCCTTCTGCATAGCACTTAGACAGCCACTCGACACAATCGCGGAAGCCCTGCTGTACTGGAGCAAACTGCACTTTCTTATCCTCATCAATATACAGCCATTTATCAGAATTCGGAACACCAAACATCGGAAGTACATATTTCAAATCATAATAGCCGCCAGCGTCTAATCCCATCTCATACGGAACATAGTCTGGATACGCTTCTTTAAACTTGCGAAGTACCTCTGTTAATTCATCCACAGTTGTCGGATCTTCCAGTCCCAGCTCATTCATCCAATCGCGGTTAATAAAGTAATGACCTTCTTCACAGATATACTGACCAACCAGATAGCCAATTGAATAGGTCTTTCCGTCGGATGCAACGAGGCTGATTGTCGGATCACTGTCCTCTGCCTGAATGCGAGAATAATAGTTTGGCATCAATTCCTCAGTAATGTAATCATCTAGCGGAATCACAAGTTCCTGAGACACACCATACTCCTCATAGTCAATCTGTCCCTGTCCGTTTACAGCGATGATGATATCTGGCATCTCACCTGATGCAAACATCAGATTTGTCTTCATGGACCAGTCAGAACCTTTAATTACTTCCCATTCTATGTTGATGCCTGTCAATGCCTCCAGATCCTGAACAGCTTCAATCTCTTCTGGTGCCTTAATTGTGTCGTTATCACGAATTGCCAACATAACCTTCAGCGTCAGATCCTCATCAGTGATCTTCTCAATTGAATCATAGGTACTGTCTCCATGAAGTGTCACACCGTCTCTCTCTGCTGCCGGTACTGCTGAGCCCATCAATGTTCCTGTCACAAGCATTGCTGTCATTGCGGTTGCATACATTTTTCTTCTCATTTTGAATTCCTCCTGTTTTCCTTTTTGGTTTTTGATTTTCTGATTCTATCTTTACGCCTTTGATATTTGCCTGTTGCAAATCATCCCTTCAGCGATCCGATCATAACGCCCTTTTCAAAATATTTTTGCATAAATGCATATAAAATAACGACTGGTCCAGTTGCCAATACAATAATACAATATTTGGATACATTGGCAATTCTGGTTGCCTCTGCCAAATTCGATGCATCATCTGACATCGTTGTCATAAAGTCTCCTGTCATATCCACCTGAAGTGTCGCTAAAATCTCACGAAGTACTGTCTGCAGTGGATAGAGGGAGCGATCCTTTAAATAAACTAGTCCAGTAAAGTAATCATTCCACTTTGCTACACCATAGTAAACAGCCAACACTGCGATGATCGTCTTCGAAAGTGGCATGACAACCTTGATAAAATATTGGAAGTGGGAAGCGCCGTCTAAAGCCGATGCCTCATACAATTCCTCTGGTATATTCGTCTGAATGAAGGTTCTTGCCACCATCAAATTCCAAACTGATACACAGCCCATCAGTACCATAACCAGCGGATTGTTGTACATACCGATATCTTTCATCACAAGGAAGGTTGGAATCAATCCACCATTAAAAAACATTGTGATAACAAAGAACATATTGATTGCTGCCTTTCCAGGAAATTTCGGTCTGGAAAGAGAATACGCTGCTGTCAATGTCACGATAATACTGATGACCACACTCGATATCGTATAGATAAATGAGTTGCGATACGAAGTCCAGAATTCGGTATACTCTAATACAGCCTTGTATCCAATCAATGAAAAATCAACTGGATGCCAAATAACTTTTCCTGCTACAATCGCATCTGGATCTGATACTGACGCAATGCAGACCAAATACAGCGGATAAATAATCAAAAACATAAATATAATCCAGAAGATTGTATTAAATATGTAAAACACCTGATTACTTCTGGAATGCTTGATCTTAGAACGTTTCATCTCGTCAATCCTCCCTTCCTCTTAGAACAGACCTACATCTGCTGTCTTCTTGGAAATGGTATTTACCAGAATGATCATAACAAAGTTAATCACATTTACAAAAAGACCAATTGCCGATGTATAGGAAAATTGTCCGCTTCCAAGTCCGACTGTGTATACATATACGCCCAAAATATCGGATGTCGGAATGTTTCCAGATGTCTGTAAAACCAGTACCTTGTTCGTATTGCTGCTTAATAGCTTTCCACAATCCAAAATGAAAACCATCATCGCAGTTGGAACTAAGGTTGGAAGATCAATATAGCGAATCTTCTGCCAGATGCTTGCTCCGTCAATATCTGCTGCCTCATACAGAGACAAATCAATTCCAGTCAGTGTCGCAATATAAAGGATTGTGCTGTATCCTGCCGTCTGCCATATATTAGAAATGATGTAGATCGGTCTGAATGCTGCTGCCTCTGACATATAGTCGATTGGGTTTAGTCCCATCGCCTGTCTGACATGATTGAAGATACCACTTGTCGGTGATAAGAAAATATAAAGCATACCAGCTAATACAACTGTTGAAATAAAATATGGTACATAGATGGTTGTCTGAATTGCACGCTTTACCTTTTGCTTTCGAATCTGATTCAACAGAATTGATAACAATAACGGAACTGGAAAGCTAAATACCAGATTTAAAATATTCAATAATAACGTATTGATAATCAATCTGTCAAAATAATAAGCATTGAAGAAATTTTTAAAATGCTTTAGTCCAACCCACGGGCTTCCTGCAATTCCTTTGACTGCCTTGTAATCCTTAAATGCAATCTGGATTCCATATAATGGCAAATAGTTGAAAACCAAAAAGTAAAGGACTGCCGGTAACACCAAAACATATAATTGCCAGTAGCTTTTAAATGCTGACCGAAATCCTTTCTTTTTTCTTGGGAGTGTACTCCCTCCTTTCTTTTTCTTCATCGCAAACCTCCTTACCCTCGTTTTTATTTTTTTCGTTTTCGCTTCGTCTGATTGCAGTATAGCGTAGCACTTTCAAAAAAGAAAGGGAGTAAATTTTTACTCCCCATTTCTTGCTCAAATTTCATGTGTTTTCGATAATCTGTTCGGTGTTCAAAATTTTGTACCAATCTTTTACCGAAAAATATGCGATATTTTCTCGTTTTTTCTTATTCTTTTCGATCAAATATTGTTTGATTCGTGCGATTATTGTAGAATTCTTCTTTATCAAGCCACGGCAACATACCTTACGTTTATCTTGCATATTTTCTTCTTTTTGTGTATCATGGACATAGCTCACCCGATCGGGCGAAACGAGTGTTTGCGAATTGTAAAATTAATCAAATAATGGCACACTTCGTAGACATTACATCATTTTTATTTTGATAGGAGAAAAAGAACATGAATCAGTATCTTGATTACATCATGGAACAATTAGAAAAGCTGATGGCAATTGACAGTCCATCTGGTTTCACAGAAAAAGTGACCGACTACCTGTTAGAGGAGTACGCACGTCTTGGCTATAGCGCAAAGCGTACCGTTAAAGGCGGCGTAATTGCAGAGATCGGCGGTGAGGGTGATCCGATTCTTACCATGGCTCATGTGGATACGCTTGGCGCAGTTGTCGCTGAGATCAAGTCAAATGGTCGCCTGCGTCTGTCCCCAGTTGGTGGCTTTAACGCAAACAATACAGAAGCTCATAACTGCCGCGTTTACACCTACGACGGACAAATTTATGAGGGAACCATCCAATTGGCAGATGCTTCCCTTCATGTAAATAAGGAATATTCTACTACACAGCGTACATTCCAGTCAGTTGAGGTTGTCTTAGACGAGCCTGTTACCTCCAAGGATGACGTGAAGGCACTTGGCATCACAAACGGCTGCTTTGTCTGCGCTGACCCAAATCTGGTTGTCACCAACTCCGGTTACATTAAGAGCCGTTTCCTCGATGATAAGTTAAGTGCTGCAATTTTACTTGGCTATGCAAAATATATCCGCGAAAATAATATCACACCGCTTCGCAAGGTTTACCAGCATATGACAGTATTTGAAGAGGTTGGTCATGGTGCATGTGCTTCCATTCCAGAAGATGTCACTGAACTTCTTTCTGTTGATATGGGCTGTGTTGGCGATGGACTTGAGTGTACCGAGCGTCAGGTATCCATCTGTGCAAAGGATGGTCACGGTCCTTACAATTATCAGGTGACAACTGGTCTTGTAAATGCAGCAAAAAAAGACAGCATTGACTATGCTGTTGACATTTATCCGTTCTACGGTTCTGATGCCGATGCTGCATTGAGTGCAGGAAAGGATGCCCGTCACGGTCTTATTGGTGCCGGTGTTTACGCTTCCCACGGATATGAGCGCTCCCACAAGGACGGTGTAGTAAATACCTTCCGTCTGCTGTGCTCCTACTTAAATGGAAATGCACCGAAAATGGACTAAGATAATCTTGTGATAAATGATTGAAAGCCATGGGAAAATAGACTCCCATGGCTTTTATCTACTTGATGCCAACTTCAAAAGCTCTAAAAGCCGTTCGTGCTTGCACGATTAGATTTTTGAGCTTAAGACCTTGGTATCAACAGCATTTATTATTAGTGGAATTTCGGCAGATACGTTCCGTGAGCTGCAATCAACTCATCCACCATCTTTTTGATTGTATCAATATCCAACTCGCTTCCTGTATGCGGATCAAGCATTGCTGCCTGATAGACATGCTCTAGCTTATGCGTTCTTGCTGCCTCTATTGTTAAAAGCTGCACGTTAATATTTGTCATATTCATCGCTGCACACTGAACCGGAAGTGATCCGACCGCACACGGATGAACGCCAGAGCCGTTGACAAGGCACGGTACCTCTACACATGCTTCTGCCGGAAGATTGGAAATCAGATGATTGGTATTTAATACATTTCCTCCAATCTGATAAGCCTTGTCGGTGACAACTGCTTCCATGATATGAGATGCATATTCGCGTGAGCGTGTATGTTCCTTCACACCCTTCTCCATCAACTCAGCATACTCCTTCTTCCAACCATCAATCTGATTTACGCAGCGACGCGGATACTCATCTAGTGGAATGTTGTAGCGATCAATTAACTCTGGATATTTGCTCTTAATATAAAATCCATTGTACTCTGCATTGTGTTCACTTGACTCAGTGCAGTAGTATCCAAAATTTCGAATATAGTCAAAGCGTACCTTATCCTTAAATTCAGGATCTTCCATTTTTGCCCCAATGCGTGACTTGATCTCTGGATACAGATCAACACCATTTTTGTCCTTTAATTCAAGAAGCCAACCCATATGATTGATTCCTGCAATCAGTTCTTTTCTGCCCTCCAACTTGTCTTCCATGCCAACCTCCTTTAATAATGTCTCTGAGCAAACCTGAACACTGTGGCATAGACCTACTGTCTGGATCGGTGTATAGCGAAGCATATAACCAGTTAACATAGCCATCGGGTTTGTATAATTTAAAAACAGAGCATCTGGACAAACCTCTGCCATATCTCTTGCAAAATCATCCATCACCGGAATGGTTCTAAGTGCACGCATGATACCGCCGATTCCGAGCGTATCTGCAATTGTCTGTCTTAGACCAAATTTCTTTGGAATCTCAAAATCAATGATTGTGCACGGATCATAGCCGCCAACCTGAATTGCATTGACTACAAAATTTGCTCCGCGAAGGGCTTCTTTTCTGTTTTCCACACCCAGATAGCACTCAATTTTTCCATAGCCGCCCATTGTCTCTCTCATCGCTTCCAAAATGGTCTGGCTTTCCTTTAATCTTGCACCATCGATGTCATATAAAGCAAATGTGCTGTCTCTTAGCACCTCTGAACACATGCAATCTCCGATTACATTTCGCGCAAATACTGTGCTTCCAGCACCCATAAAAGTAATTTTCATAGTAGTTTTCCTTTCTTTTTTAGTTGATTTCTTCTACCCATCAAGATGTTTCCTAGCTATCTTAAGCTACCAACATCTTGTCTTTCTGTGTGTCTTCATTCTAACAGATTTTTTTTTAAATGGGATTGATTTTTGTCTGAAAAACTTGTTATTATGTTAGAAATGAATGTAAACAAAACAAACAAATAAAAATGATAAAACAAACCGCAAAAACTACAAGTGAAAGGAAAACACGATCAGATGATAAAAAGTGAAATTGTAATTGATCAACACTATAAAGATTTTAGTCCCATGCAATTTGGCAGTGAAACTTGCGATCCCGGTCATTTCTTTGGCCCGAGTGTGCGCACTCACTGGCTTTTGCATTATGTTGTGTATGGTTTTGGTCGTTTCGAGCGCGACAGTATCTCTTACCCGGTTAAGCCTGGGGATATTTTTGTAATCCCGCCATACGAAAAAACCTATTATGAAGCCGATCAGAAAAAGCCATGGCGCTATATTTGGATTGGCTTTACAACAGACCAATCCGTTCCTGAGCAGCTTTTAAAGCCGATCATTCACTGTCCAAGTGCTGGCAAAATTTTTGAGGAGATGCTTCAGTGCGAAAAAATGGGAAATGGCAGAACTGCTTTTTTGTGCGCAAAGCTGTGGGAATTTTTTAGTATTTTATTAGACAATGCAAAATCTGACACTGATTATGTGCAAAAGGCAATCAGCTGCATCAATGCTGAGTATATCAATGGCATCACGATCAGGCAGGTAGCTGATCGCTTAAATATCAACCGCAGCTACCTGTCTGACCTTTTCAAAAAACGCATGGGCATCTCTCCCCAGAAATATTTGATTCAACTGCGACTTGAAAAAGCAGCAGAACTTTTGACTGTCTACGGACAATCTCCCTCCACTGCTGGAATCTCTGTTGGCTATCCAGACCTATATCACTTTTCTAAGATCTTTAAAAAGCATTTCGGTGTCTCACCTAGGGAATACCAGAAGCTTAATATTTAAATATTCAGTATTTCTATAATCGTATTGCAAAACATACATTCTAGTGTTATACTTACTTTGAAAGGAACTTTTACACCGTGCAAATGATAAATGATATTTTTATAAAATTGTCTTTTACGAAAGGAGTTTTTTTATAATGATGTATCCTTTTATGACTTTAAATGATGATACGGAAATTACCCACTCTGAAATGCTTCCAGATGGTAAAGTAAAGGTATATATTGAAACACCTGATGACTTTGGTGGTTTTCATAGTGCGACCTGTTGGCTTCCCGACTATAAATGGGAAAACATTGATGGATACTCAGAAACTGAGATGACATATTTCAAACAATTAATTCGAAACAATGCACATCTTATCATCGAATTTTCTCAGGATGGAGGTATCTTAAATGCCTCAAATTTTTAGAATTGGCCCCTACAGCATTTATTTCTGGTCGAATGAGAGCGATCCTCTTGAGCCAGTTCATGTTCATATTTCAGAAGGACGTGCCACTTCAAATGCAACAAAAATCTGGATCACTAGTACTGGAAAAACGCTTATTTGCAATAATAATTCTCATATTCCTACAAACATATTAAAAAAGCTTTCTCGTTTTATCGAAGCCAACAGCTCCATGATTATTGAAGAATGGCTTAGTCGTTTTGGAGAAATTAGTTATTATATTTAAGCATGAAAAGCCGAGGCAATGCCCTGGCTTTTCCTCATTTTTCTATCATCTTCGCTTTTCCTACTTTTCCTGCTGCCTCTTTCTAACCCCATCGGCTTAATTTATCTCCGTCGCAATAATTTTCCCATGATCCATCCTAAATACTGTATCGCAAAGTATTTGTATGTCTTCTTTCGAATGACTGGCCAAAATAATCAATTTTCCTTTTTCTTTTAGGGATAAAAGTACTTTTCTTATTTCTTCTACACCCTCGTTGTCAAGTCCATTTAACGGCTCATCCAAAAGAAGAATATCTGGATCTTCCATGATCGCTTGTGCAATGCCAAGGCGCTGGCGCATTCCCATGGAAAATTTTGACACATGCTTTCTTCCTACATTTTCCAAACCGACCATCTCCAACACTTCCTTTATCCGTACCTTTGACAGATTTCCTCGCATCGCTGCAATATCGACTAAATTCTGATAGGCACTCATATACGGAATAAATTCAATTGTCTCAATGATTGCACCGACACTCTCTGGAAAATCTCGATCCTTTCCAATCTGCTTTCCAAAGATTTTACTGATATTATTCAATTGAATATAGTCACTCATACAAAACACATCCTTTCCAAACTGCCAGCTTATCGGCCGTACTCATAGCGTCTTAACTTCCAGATACTGAGGAACAGCGAAACTAGAAACAGACCACCAAGAAACAGACACGCATACAAAAATGAGGGATTGGTTCGATCATTTGCACTGGTACTAAGAGCCGCAATTCGACTTAATGTGAGTGGAGACAGATAACGAAGTCCCATCATCATATCTAACACGACTGTTACCAGATAGTCACATGCCAAAGCCATTGCACCAACCAGTATTCCAGGTCCTTTCACTCATATATAAGAGGCGAAATTTCAAGGCGTCCCAACAGAAAATCCCACGTTGTTTTGTCTGCATACTCATCATCATTCTCGATAAAATTTAAATCCTCATCGGACATGACTCCCTGACTAAGTTCTTCCAGTGAGATAATTTTCTTGTTTCTCGCACCTGCTATGAGACGCCCCATAGTATATGGCAGATCTTCCTCCGCATCATTCAACGCCATCTTTTTCTCCTCCACACTTTCCTCAAAATTCGCAAAACTACATTTGTTGTAATTATAGCAAAATAAGAAAAGATTCGCAATTAAATTTGGCGAATTTAAGGTTGCAATGAAGAGAAATGAAGAAAAATGAAAACTAATTAGTAATTCAAGTCAAAAAAAGTGCCACTTTTTCCCTGTCCCCGTTGTCATTATTTCTTCTCCTTCTTTCAATTCAAGACTTTCACAAACAACTTTTGCTTCTTCTGGTATGGCTCCTTCTATTGCACAAAATGTTTTCTCGCTGTTCTGATATCTGATAGTTATTGGAATTTTCTTTATATAATTGCGATCTCCTAACGGTGTTTGCCTCATTTCTACTACCCATACAAAACTTGCACCATTTTCTCCATACTGAACCGCTTTCTGCATTACAACTTGATCATAATATTCTCCATCCAAGTACATACTCTGTACTGGCATCACTGGCACTTGTGGCAATGATCTTTTTAAAATTTCACTTGAACAAATTGTTAATATTGCTAATACAAATAAATAAACAGCTAAAATCACTACCACTATTTTTCTTTTCTTCATATGTCCCCTACTCCTTTATTCCAGAAATCACGGACAATCCTTCCACAAGTTCCTCTTCTCCTGCAAGAAATACCAACAATACCGGAATTAAATAAATTATTGATGCGGCAAATGATAGCCCTGCTTCCTTCTCCTGTACCTTAGATAAATATACTGACAGCGGATACTCAAATGCATCAGAAAACATAACTAACGGCAATTCTACCATATTCCAATAATCGAACAGAACCAAAAGGCCACATGCTACAATATGACCTTTGCATATAGGAAACACCAATGATACAGCAATCCGAATCTCACCTGCTCCATCCACGTAAGCTGCGTCAAATAAATCTTTTGGAATCCTTTTCATATACTTTGTCAATAAATACACGCTAAAAGGTGAAAAAATGCCTGGTAGCCAAATTGACCAATTTGTTTCTGTCAAATGTAATTCTTTCATTGCAATATAATTTGGAATAACCGTTACTTGATACGGCATCATCATCAATACAATATATAAAAAGAACAGCATTGCTGATAACTTTCCTTTTACCCGACAAAATCCATACGATGTAAATAAGGCTATTATTAACTGAAAAAATACAATTGGACTCACTAAAAAAATAGAATTCCAAAATCTCATTAAATAATTCGGTGTCATAAATAATATTATCTTGTATTGTTCTAAAGACAATGCCCCAATAAAATCATTAAAATTCACAAATTTTCCCATTTCCAGATCCAAAAAGGCTTCCTGTATTACATCCTTTGAAATAAATGATCCTACCAAATTTAGAAAAATAGGAAACGCAAAAAAAATGATCAGAACTATTTCCATAAGTTTCCACGCATTTTTTCTCATTCCATATCCTTTCCCCAATATATTTCAGCTATATACATGATTCCTATTATTATAATCATAGCTATTGAAAATAAAATTGCTGCTGCCGACATCATCTGATAATTTACTTTTCTTAACATGTTATTAAAAAAATAAGGAAGCAAATACATTGATTTCGACGGATAATCTCCTGTAAATAAATAAATTTCCCGAAAGATTTTTAACACATTCATCATCGCCAGAATTGTGACAAAAACAATTGCTGGAGAAATACATCTAGTTTTTATTTTCAAAAAAATTATCCTTTCCGATGCGCCTTCCAACCTCGCTGTTTCTATGTATTCCTTTGGAACCGATGCAAGTGCTCCAAGAAAAATCACAGTATGATATCCTGTATATTTCCAAATATATAAAATCACAATCACAATTTTTCCATATATACCATCCATCCATGATACCTTTCCAACTCCAATCAAAAGTAACAATTGATTCAGCGTTCCACTTGAACCAAATAAAATACGCCACACCATCGCAGTACATGCTGCCGGAACAACAATCGGACTCAATATCCACATCAAACAGTTTTTTTTTCCCATGCTGTTAATCTTATTTGCTAAATATAAAGAAAATGGAACCATACTAATTACCCCTAGCGCCATAATCTCTGCTGTATTTTTTACTGCAATGCAAAATGCTTTATTTTTCAATAAGCTCTGATAGTTCTCTATTCCAGAAATTTTTTTATCGGTCAATCCTTTTATCAATGAATAATGAACTAATTTCTGATATGGGAATACATAAAACAAACAAATTCCTACCACACTTGGAAGCAAAAAAAGCCATAATAACTTATCTTTCCATTTGTTCATTTTCATAACATTGTTCCTT
Organism: uncultured Lachnospiraceae bacterium; assembly: GCA_958446555.1. Lineage (GTDB taxonomy): Bacteria > Bacillota > Clostridia > Lachnospirales > Lachnospiraceae > Anthropogastromicrobium. Next base: position 19,653 of record CAUCWU010000003.1, read on the forward strand.
TCTGCTACATGCCTGATTCGCTCTGATAAATCATAATTCTATCTATAATTGATTTTGCTGCCTGTTCCAATTCAACTTGATTTTGGCAGTATTTTTCCGTTTCTTCCAGTAATATTTGCACCAACTGTGGATCTACTTCGTATACACACGTGATTTGCTCAATTAACTGGTTAAAATCATCAACCATCGCCTCTGTAAGTGGCGGAACCAATACTTCATAACTCTGTTCATTTAAAGAAGAACCAATCCAGTAAATATCAGTATTTTCCGGTTGCATAAAGTACTTACAATCTCTTTCCCATATTGACTTTTTTACTGGAAATGTGTTTAACTGAAATTCTCCTCTTGATTCCTGAGCCTCATCTGACAACAAATACTGATAGAAATTCCATGTGCCTTCTTTATTTTCAGAAGAACTACACATTCCAAGTGAAATCCGATTTACAAACGCACTTCCTGTTCCAGAGAACACTGGAAATCCTGGTATTGCCACATCTGCCGCATAACTTCCAAGTTTTTCGATTATCGCTTCATTAATTCCTTCTTCTGCCTGAGACAATACACTTTCTAGCTCTTCATATGAAGAGTTTTGTCCTAGCAATGCTGCTACATGACGATACATAGACAAATCCCTTCTCATTCCTTCTGCATATGTCCATCCAGTTGTTTGAAGCTGCATTGTATGCGCATACATTTCATTATTATTTTCAACTCCCCATATTTCATCTCGTTTTTCTGGTAGTTGCTTTGCAAATTGTAATGTTTTCAAAAGAAGATTTGTGTTTTCAAAAAACAATTCATCATTTCCAGCAAACCAAAAAATGTATACATCATGTAAAAAATCTGATCTTGTATAATGTGTCCCAAATACTGATACTGGATTTGCATTTATAAGCATCTGATCTACCGACAATATTGGATTATTTTCAACTTCTTTTGCTGATCCAATTTTAGTATTTACTTCATACAGAGGTACAAAATTATAAAGTTTGTCATCTATCTCATTCGCATTCCACAATTTCTCCAAATAATCCGCCCTTTGAATTGTTTCATCCTTATCAAACCACGGATTCAAATCTTCAAAAAGACCTAATTCAACATATTGTTTTTTCGACATGTAATCCTGAGTACCAATAAAATCAAACATATCGCCTGCAACACCTTCTGCCAAATCAGCGTTTAATCTTTTCAAAGCATCTTCCTTTGATGCATCTGCCTGATATGGATCATAATACTCTTTTATTTTAATGGTATATTGATTTCCACTTCGGTTATAAGCAGCAACGGTGTCATTCAAAAGAGCATCTGCTTCCAAACACGCAATTGTTAATGTATCTTTTTGTTCATTTGTTGTTTTTTGTTCCTTAATCTTTGTTGGTATCAGCCAAACGATTGTTACCTCTTTTTCGCTTTGCAATCCACAAATTAAACCTATTATTCCATCTGTTCCTTCTTCAAAAGTATATATTAACTCTGATTGAACACCAACCTCAGATAAATTACAAATTTCATATGTTTTATCCTCTTGTATATCATCTCTGTAAAGTTTATTTTCATCTTTTCTCAAAGATTTATTTTCCGTTTTTGTCCGCATGGAAGCAATTCTATCTTCTACTTCACTTTTATCATGTAATGCACTTATATTCTCAACGCTTCCATTCATTTGACAATATATGAGATAATTCGCTGTTGGATTTGGATTGGTTTTCGTTCCCATTTCTTGAGCAATCAAACAAATCATCCCATCCGACACCACAATATCATTTATGGATAAATTCTCAGGAATTTCTAACACGGTACACTTTGCATTTTCTTCTTTATATTGTTGCGTAACCAACATATACTCCCTTTTTATTTTATTTTCCTTATCCGGTAACAATTCATTTTTCCATCCAATCACATATGCTGTATCTTTAAAAAAAGTTCCACAAGAAAATTTTTCTGCCTCCCAGTCAATTGCATTGTATATTGCCTGATATTGTACGTTTTGTAATTCATCTTGATTATCTGTTACCTGAATCATCTGATTATCCACATTTGAATCATTTTGGTATTCCTCTGCCACTCCTACAATATTTTCCTTTCCCATACATCCAGTCAAAGAAACAGCCAACAACATAGTTAGTATAAAACAATTATTTATCTTTTTCATCTTAATCATTAAGCGCCATCTCCTTTATATTTCTCGATTAGAAAAATGCCACTCTACTATAAAATACAGCAGAGTGGCTATAACATTTAATTAATAGGTATTCATATAACCATCAAGTGATACTTCTGCTCCAGTTCCCGATCCATCAATAAAGAAATAAAAATAATTTCCCATATTTGTACTATAATCTGTATGATACATTGAAAATCCAGTTTCTGACTTTGCTACATATTTTCTGATTGTTGCCCCATTACTTCTGTTTACCACGCCTACACTATATCCATTTGAAGAATATCCATCATATTCATTTGCAAAGAAATGAAATCTTCCTGCTGTTTTCGTATAAAAATAATAATTGGAATACAATTTATAGCCATTAATGTATGCCGAAAAATGATAATTATTATTATCTAATGTCCACTGTGAAGTTGGAATCGCCGAACTTATTGGTTCTGCTGCATACATCGTCCCTGAACTTAATATCGTAAAACAACTTGTCAAAGCAACAATGCTTCTTTTTAATTTTGCTTTTTTCTGCATATGTTTTCCTCCATTCACTAAGTCTTTACCCATTACCCAATATTAACTCCATTGGACTCACCTTCCCTTCTATAATCACGAGTTTCAAGTCACTTGATTATTTTATACCATATATGATATCAAAAGTACATGACCAAAACACCATATTTTTTCTTATTTTTCTTTGATTTTGGTCATGTACTTTCTTTAAAAAACATGCTATCATTATTTGTTAGTGGCTAACTGATTCATTTCTTTATCCTAGTGACTAATAATTTTAAACATTTTACGAAAGGAGAACGTCACATGAAAAAATTTAAAACAGTATGTCTTGCATCCCTTATTTCTCTTTTGGGTATCACCGCTATTTTCAGCACAATAAAGCCTACAAGCGGCAATACTTCCACACCTACTACAACGCAGGAAGAAAGCACTGCCGCTGAACGACCACTGTCAGATAATCATGGTAATGTAGGAAAGTGATTTTTATACTAGGTATTCATGTTCTCTTTCCTTCAAAAAAATAGTATATTCTCTTTCCTTGAATAAAATGGACAGCTCCAATGACTGTAAATACTTTTTCTTATATATTTGCACCCTTGTCTGTCCTTTCTCTTTTTCATTCCATGCAATTTCATATAACTCATCACTAATTCCCTTCGCACTACCGCTCTGCAAAATTGATTTTACGTCTTTTTCTGCCAATAAAATTGCTTCTTTATATTTTGCTACATCTCCTAAGTAAGTCGCGAATGCCTCCCATAACAACTGCTTACCTAAACAAGCATTTTCTCTCCCTATTGTTTCTTTGTCAAAACTTTCTATTGCCATTATAAGCATTGTAATTGCTGATTCTGGATTTTTATTTTCTCTATAACCTTTTGCAACACCTTTTATAAGCGCAGATTCTGTCCGTGACCAACAACGTCTTGCAACCATTGCATCATTATATTGTGGTACAACTTCTTTTAGCGCGTCTATTTGAATTGATATATTGTTTTGATTAAAAGCTTGAAAATAGTATATACCCAAATCACTTTTAATATATTTTAAAAACTGTCTGTTAATTTTACTTTTCTTACACAATCTTTCTTCTAGCTGATATACCATTAGTTTCACTTGATCATATTTTTTCTTATATAGACAATCCATTATCCTCTGGTACTCCTCCACAACATCTGGATCGGTACTCTCTAGCAGAAGACTTACCTTATTTCCTCTTTCTCCCAGTCTCTCTAGCAGCTTTTTCTTCTTAGCCCAACGAACCTTCCGCTTTCCACACTCAAATCGCGAATAGCTTTCCGGCTCTAAAATCCCTTCACTTAATTTTGCCTGTGTCAGCTTTTGTTCTTTTCTCCGAATTCGAATGATCTCATCTGCAATTCGCGCATTCTCAAAAGTGGTCAGCACAAACAGACCATACGGATTGACCTGAAACTCTGCAAAGAGTTCATCTATCATCCCTATCGTCTTTTCCTGCTCATCCCATTCTTCTTGATTCCATTTTAACTGTTTTTCAAAAAACAAGCGCTGCTTTAAGAGCGGCAGCAATCCACGAAAGCTCTCCGCCTGAATAGAGCGGTCAATCGCTTCCTGACAAATTTCCATGGCTTTTTCCTGTCTGTTTATGTTCCACTCCAATGCAGCAAGCTTCCATGCAGCAAAAGATAATACACGTGTATTTTCTTCTGGATCACCACCTTTTTTTCGCTGTTCCCACAACCATGTTAGAATCTGTATTGCTTTCTCACTCTCTCCATTTTCTTCATATCCCTGCGCTAGAAGAAAAAGCATTTCTTGCTCATAGACTGCCATCAGTACCTTATGTGGTTTTTGAATCCAAGAAACTGCATCCGATGAATAAATTCGTTTCCATTTTGATTCCATATGAAGCTTTAATGCGTCAGCTTTGCACAATTCTCCTCGCTGTTTTGCCAGTATTACATATCCTTTCATGTTCGCAAGAAAAATTTGATGGATTGATGCCGTTATATTTTTTACGTTATTCAGCAATGCAGCATATTTTTGACTGCGTTTTTCTAATTGATCTGCCAGCAGTTTTAGCTGCGCTGTATTTTTGCTTCTCAACCTTTCGTTACTCATAAGCCCATTACTCATGATCTGATTGCTAATCTCACGCATCTCTTTGCGCGCCTTAAACAGATCATACTCTTCCTGCTCAACATAGCACTCATAGATAAGAGGCGAAATTCCAAGGCGTCCCAACAGAAAATCCCACGTTGTCTTGTCTGCATACTCATCATCTTTCTCGATAAAATTTAAATCCTCATCGGACATGACTCCCTGACTAAGTTCTTCCAGTGAGATAATTTTCTTGTTTCTCGCACCTGCTATGAGACGCCCCATAGTATATGGCAGATCTTCCTCCGCATCATTCAACGCCATCTTTTTCTCCTCCACACTTTCCTCAAAATTCTCAAAACTACGTTTGTTGTAATTATACCAAAATAAGAAAAGGTTCGCAATAAAATTTGACGAATTTAAGGTTGCAATGGAGAAAAATGAAAACTAATTAGCAATTCAATCAAAAAATAGCCAGTGGACGAGAAAACATTTCCCGTCCACTGGCTATTTGCTTCTTTTACTCAAAAATTCCAATATAGGACAGCGTCGGCGCTACTCTTGAATCTATAATTTCAATTAC
>CAUCWU010000004.1 GCA_958446555.1 uncultured Lachnospiraceae bacterium
TTTTTCAAAGCGAAAACCCTTTAAGCGAATCCTTACACCTGTTGTATCTCTCTTTAAGATTACAAGTGAAATCATTGCCGGAACTGCCTTAGCAATAACTGTCGCAAGCGCTGCTCCTGCTGCTCCCCAGTGTATCACAATCATTAAAAGTGGGTCAAGTACAACATTAAGTAAAATTCCTGTCAGATTTAAAAACATCGGTGACACTGTATCGCCCTGGGCTTGCCTGATTGCCGCAAAGATATTGACCATATACAAAAACGGCATATCCAAAATCACAAGGCGAAGATACACGTTAGCTACTTTCGCTGTCGGTTCATCTGCTCCCAGCCAGTTTACCACAATTGGCGTAAAAAGTGCAATCATTCCTGCACAAATGACAGAAAATATCATGGCACAGACAAAAATCTGACTTGCCATCGACGTTGCCTCTTCTCTTTTACCTGCTCCGATTAGCTGCGCAATTAGCACGGCTCCTGCGACAGTCAGTCCAGAGCCAAAATTTACCACAATTTGCTGTAGTGGCGATACTAGATTGATCGCTGCTAACTCATTTGTTCCAAGCTGACCAAGCCAGTAGGTATCGGTCAAGTTGTACATCGTCTGCAAGAAGCTATTGATCACAACAGGGACTGCCAGTGCAAGGATTGCTTTTCCCATGCTGCCCTTTAGGATCAGCTGAATGTTTTTCTCGGTCACTCTTGCCTTTGCCATATAAGTTGATCTACCTTTCTTTAAAAGCTTTATTGTTTAAAACAAACTCTTTTTTAATGCAAAATGGCGCTGCCGCCCGAAGACGACAGCGCACAAATATTTGTTTTTAACCCTTTACGGCACCTACGTTAACACCCTTTACGAAGTATTTCTGCAGGAACGGATACAGAATCATGAATGGCAGAATCGCGATAATGATTGCTGCACTCTTTACTGTATTCTCGGTTGCACCGCCGTTTGCCTGAGGAAGATCACTTCCCATCATGATACTTCTCAGCTTCATCTGGAAGTTGTAGAGGTTGGAATCGGTGATGTACAGCTTGTAGTTGGTGTAATCATTCCAGTAGGAAACTGCAAACATCAAACCGATGGATGCAAGTGCTGCCTTGGAAAGTGGAAGTACGACCTTAATGAAGGTTGCCATTGGTGTACATCCATCAAGTGTTGCAGCCTCGAACAAGCTCTGCGGAATACCCTCGAAGAAGTTTCTCATCAAAACGAGGTTGTAAATATTGATTGCCGGAAGTAAAACAACACCGGCAAGGTTGTTGGTCAGTCCCAAGTTCTTCATAACCAAGTAGGTCGGGATCATACCACCGCTGAAGATCATGGTGAACAGTAAGAAGTTTGCAAAGAAAGTTCTTCCCGGCATATCCCACTGAATCAGTACATAAGCACCCAGAGTGGAAAGTGCCAGACCAAGGAAGGTACCAACAAGTGTGGTTCCTACTGAGATCAAAAGCGGACGATACAGCGTCGGGTTGGACAATACACTCGCATATCCAGCCAAACCAAACTGCTTCGGCCACAGTCTCATACCATAAGCAGTCGTTAAATCAAAGGAATCTACCAATACCTTATAAATCGGAATCAGCATGATAATGGAGATCAGAATAAAAAGGATTCCATTAATCACATTAAACAGTCTAATCTTTGGACGATCTTTCATTTGTTCTCCACCTCCTTATACAATACCACGGCCGTTACGAACCTTCTTACTGATATAGTTACAAATCAGAACAAGTACGCATCCGACGAGTGACTTAAATAAACCGATTGCGGTTGTATAACCATAGTTCGGGATACCACCACTGTTGAAGGTCTGGTTGTAAACATAGGTCTGAATAACCTCGGCCTTTTCCATAACTGCATCATTCTGCAATACGAATACAGACTCGAACAGATTCAGAACCTTTGCCAGATTCAGAATGATAACGGTGATGATGGTGTTTGCCAGTGCTGGCATTGTGATGTACCACATCTTCTTCCAACGTCCTGCACCATCGATACCTGCTGCCTCATAGACTTCCTGGCTGATACCAACCAAGGTTGCCATGATGATGATGGTCTGCCAACCGGTATCCTTCCATACGTTGATTACGAAGAAGGCTGGTGTCCACCACTTGGAGCTTCCAAGGAAGTAGATCTCGCTTCCCTTCTCAACAACACCGATAGAAGCAAGGAAAGAGTTTACAAGACCCTGACTAGATGGGGAAAGAATCAAACCGAAAACAGATGCGGTAACAACCCATGATAAGAAGTGCGGCAGATAGATAATGGTCTGTGCAACCTTCTTAAAATGAACGTTTACAATCTCATTTAAAAGTAGAGAGATTACAACTGCTGCAAATGTGTTCAAAAGCAGCTTAGAAATACTCAAAAACAGAGTATTCTTAAATGCACGCCAGAACATCGGCTTTGAAAACAGCGTCTGGAAGTTCTTAAGGCCAACCCATACTGGGTCCTTAATCAGCTTGTACTCGGTAAAGGAATACACAATACCGAACATTGGCAGATAGTAGAATACCACTACGAAAAGAAATACAGGAAGGAACATCAGATAAAACCATCTGTACTTATATATCTGCTCTTTGAGTGGCTTCTTGTGTGATACAACAGTCCCGTCTGGGAGCGTTATTTCGTTGCTCTTTTTTGCCATCGCATTCTCCTTTTGTTTTTTTAAGTAAATTTATTTGTAATAAAAACAAACGGCAACAAAACGACTGCAGAGAGAACCAATTTTTATGTGCCTCTCTGCAGCCATCCGTCTGTCATACAAATCAATTGTCCTGCATTCCCGTAACCCTACGGGTACAGGTCAGTGTCGGACCGATTAGTTGTTCAGAGAATCAACAATCTTCTGAGACCAGTCGTTTCCGCCCTGCTCATCGAAATACTTCATACCATCTTCAACGCTCATGCCCTGGGTAACAACCTTAGCGATTACCTCGTTCTTAAGCGTTGTCAGGTCACCGTTGTACTCTGCCATCTCATCAGTAGAAACGATCAGCTGAGCCATCTTGCTGTGCTCCTGGAAAGTCTCTGCAGAAACCTTAGCCTCTTCTGCTACTGCCTCTGCCTTCGGATCGTTCTCAAGCGGAGCGATTGCAAGCATCGGATCGATGTGGTTCTTTGTATAAACAGTTCCCTCTTTCTCCATGTTCTCTAACATGTGGAACTGGCCTTCCTCATAGGTAACGCCGCAAACTTCTTCTGCTGCTGTTGACCAGTGAGTGCCTTCTACACCGTATGTCCATAAGAACTGCATATCGCCACCATCAAGCATGGACTCGATGAAGTACTTGAATACGCCTTCCGGATTCTCACAAGCCTCTGTGATACACCATGCCGGTGCAACACGCTCTGTATAAGCTCCAAGCTCCTCGATCGGCGGGATTGCTACTAACTCGCTGTCGATGTTGTTTGCCTCAAGATTGGTCTTTAAGTTGGTTGCCCAAGTACCTGCCCAGTAAGTGAATACACCAAACTTGTCCTCATAGAACTTGGTACGGCAATCGGAAGTTGCATTGGTCAGAGACTCCTTGTCAATGTAACCAGCCTCGTATGCAGACTTTAATCTCTCTAAAGCATCCTTCATGGAATCCTCAGTGAAACCATCTACCCACTGACCGTCATCGTTCTTGTAGAAGCTCGGGTAAGCATCCTGATAGAACTCTGGCAGATAGTTGGTGTATGGAGCCTCAGTTCCGATCAGACCTGCGGAAGATACACCATATGTATCGCCATCAACACCGTTTCCATCCGGGTCGCCGGTGGTGAATGCCTCAAGCATTGCCAGATACTCATCATAAGTAGTCGGAACCTCTAAGCCACAGTTGTCTAACCAAGCCTTCTTTACATAAGTGATACAACCATTTCCTCTTGCAGGAGAGATTCCATACAGAGAACCGTCGATTTTTAAACCGTCGATAACGCTCTGATCGGTAACGCGATCCTTAAGCTCGGAATTCTCGTATGCATCTGTCATATCCCACAGAACGCCCTCAGCTGCGTAGCTTGCGTAGTAAGTGGATCCTAACAAAACAACATCCGGCCAATCGCCACCTGCGATGGTCTGGCCTAATACATCATAGTACTGAGAATGGTCTGGCTGAATGATCTCAAGCTCAATACCGGTAAGTTCTTCCCATCTTGCCTTGAACTCTGCCTGTCCGTTCTCCTGTGTGAAAACGGTTCCATCAACCATCATTGTAATCTTCTCAGGCTTCTCTACCTCATCTGCCATTGCAGCTACCGGTGCCATGCCCATAGAAGTCAGTACCATTGCAGCGCTTGATGCCAAAGCCATCAATTTTCTCTTCTCCATTTAAAATCCTCCTTGAATTGTGTCTCTGTTGTGTGTAACAACGTCCTTAGATGTTATTCTACTACTTAAACGATAAAAATACAAGCTTTTTTTGAATTTTTACTAATAAACCATTTTTTCTCAAATGTGTTTCCGTCATTTTTGAAAAATTTCTTTGTTTTTTTCGTGTCCGTGGATTGACACTTTTTTGTCAATCAGTTATACTGAACGAAAAAGATGGAGGAATTTTGTGAATTATGAATACAATTTTAGCTACCTCTTTTCCGGAGGAAAAAGGACTATCTCGTTTCTGTATTATAAACGCACTAAAAGAAATCGATCAAAAGGGCATTTCGATGCACAGTTTTCTAATGTGGAAGGATGGAAACCTAATCACAGAAGGCTATTATGCCCCGATTAGACAGACTGATCTTCATCGAATGTTTTCTGTCACAAAAAGCTTTGTCAGCATCGCAATCGGTCTGTTACAGGAGGAAGGACGACTCTCTATTAATGATCCAATTGTCAAATTTTTCCCTGAGTATGTTCCCGATCCAAAGCTCGCTCATCCATGGCTTCGTCAGATGACGATTCGCAATATGCTGTCAATGCGAAGCTGTCACGCGACAACCACCTATGATAAGTTCAGCTCAAAGACCGACTGGGTAGAAAGCTTTTTTACGGTGCCGCCAACCCATAAGCCAGGCACGGTCTTTCACTATGACACCTCTTCCACCCACACTCTGTGTGCTCTTGTCGAAAAGCTCACTGGTATGAAGCTTCTCGATTATCTAAGAAGCAAAGTGCTAGACGAGATCGGCTTTTCAAAAGAGGCTTATTGTCTGACAGATGGCTTTGGTGTCAGTATGGGCGGCTCTGGACTGATGGCAACCTCACGCGACCTGATGCTGTTTGCTCTTTTGATATTAAATAATGGAAAGTTAAATGGAAAACAATATATCCCTGCCGATTATATCAAAGAGGCAACGTCATTCCAGACGGCAACCTGCGTCACCGGCCCGGTTCCTGCTGAAAGCAAAGGATACGGCTGGCAGTTTTGGGTCGGAGAACACGACTCTGTCCTTTGCTATGGCATGGGCGGTCAGCTTGCGATTCTCCTTCCAAAATGGAATACAGCAATCGTAACAACAGCCGACACACAAGGCTATCAGGGTGGCAATCAAGTGATCTACGATGCGATCTTTCGCCATATCTTGCCAGAGTTGGAAAAGAAAAAGGTGCCATGGACACCAACTGACAAAGAAAAATCTGAGTATCAAAGCTTTATCAAAAGCTTGTGCATTCGCCCGTTGAACAACTCTACTGAAAAAGTCAATGACATAAATAGGATTTTTTCGGAAAGTTTTAGGCAGATTATGTCAAGTTTTGCAGGGACATATGTAATAGAGAAGAATATCGACTCAGAAAATACAGGAAAGAAAAATAGTATTACCGCAAATAGTCTCTGGGAGCAAATTTCATTTGAATTCAACACCTTAGGATCGGGGACAGGGCAAGTAACTTTTAAATCCACTCAGCCATCAAAGACAGAGCAAGTAACTTTTAAATTCACTCAGCCATCGGGGACAGGGCAAATGGCACTAAAGTGTCACATTCCCCCGTCCCCACTGGCTTCGGGCACACTCACAATGACCACCCATATGGGAAATCGCGCCGACGAACCCGTTCCAGTCTCCATGCGCTATGCAGCCAGTGCCACATGGCTCGACCAAAATAGTCTGTATATTCTTGTGCATCTTCTAGACACCAGTGTCGGCAAGATTCATATCCAAGCCGTATTCGGAGAGTCAGACGTGACCGTATTTTTAAGGAAGCAAGAAGAGACACTTTTCGGGGAGTTTTCTGGACACTTATACGGTATAAGAATGTCTAAATTTAATCAAATTTAATCGAAAATACTCCATTTACAATGCCCTTTTCCCATGCTAAAAAAAAGGCAGAAAAAAGGAAACGGAGGGAACTTTTATGAAGCCTTCATCTAGTGCTGCCGATATGACAAAGGGCAGCCCAGTCAGACTCATTCTGACCTTCTCTATCCCACTGATCATCGGCAATATCTTCCAGCAATTCTACAACATGGTCGATTCGATTGTCGTGGGAAATTTTGTGGGTGCCAATGCACTTGGCGCTGTCGGTGCTTGCGGCTCACTAAACTGGTTGTTTTTCTCACTCTCATCTGGCCTTGGTGTTGGAATCGGCGTCATTGTCTCGCAATTTTATGGAGCGAAACGATTCGATAAAGTCAGTGAGACAATTGCAAACTCGTTCTATGTACTGATCTCATCGGCACTTGTTGTCAGCATTTTGTGCTTCTTGATTGCCCCGGCTGCTTTAAGACTTTTAAAGACACCAGATGACATCATAGACGATTCGATCACCTATATGAGAACCACCTGCCTAGGTATCGTCGCAATCTCTCTCTACAATGGTGTTTCATCGATTCTTCGAGCACTTGGCGACTCGAAAACACCTCTGTATTTTCTGATTCTGTCGAGCATTTGCAATGTGCTTTTGGATCTCTTGTTTGTTATTAGCTTTGGCTGGGGCGTGTTTGGTGTTGCCTTTGCGACGATTCTTTCTCAAGCCTTATCAGCTGTTGTCAGTTTGTTCTATGCATTCAAGAAAATCTCTTATTTCCATCTGACAAGAGAACAGCTCAAGCCAAATGCCTCGATTATCAAAAATTCCTACCGACTTGGTGTTCCGATTGCCCTGCAAAGTAGCATGATCGCTGTCTCCTGCGTATTCTTGCAGTCGATTGTCAACAGCTTTGGCTCCACAGTTGTCTCTGCCTACACAATCACAAACCGAATCGAGCAGCTGATCAATCAGCCTTACAACTCTCTTGGAACTGCACTCACCACCTATGCTGGTCAAAACATTGGTGCTGGGGATACCGACAGAGTGAAACTTGGCTTCAAAAAATCAATTGTGATTGTCGCTGTATTCAGTGCAATCATGATTCCGGTCACTTTTATTTTTGGAAAAAATATCGCCGGTCTCTTTGTAAAAGAAACCGACGTCATTACTCTAGGTGCTTCTGCTCTTAAAATCACCAGTGTATGCTATTTCTTCCTTGGCATGATCTACATTCCAAGAGGTATTTTAAACGGATGTGGAGATGCCGGATTTGCGATGATCAATGGTCTGACTGAGGTTCTCTGCCGTCTGGTATATGCCTCTATTCTGACAAAAATTCCAAAGATTGGCTACTGGGGCATCTGGATGACAACTGGACTCACTTGGCTGACTGTCTCAATCGTCTGCCTGATTCGATACGCGTCCGGAAAATGGAAACAGAAGGCGATTCGGACAAATTAAAACTCTGAATACCTACGAATTGCTCCGTTACTTCGTAACTTTTCGACTCTGGTATTCATGACATGCCGCAATGTGAATACTTTCACCTTCCCCTGAAAGTGTCCGCATCTGCGGCATTTCTGTTTTACATTTTTCTGTGCAGTACGCACATCTGGTATGGAATGGACAACCTGACGGCGGATCAGACGGACTTGGAATCTCACCCTGAAGCACACCTGCATTGACATCAAATAGTGCCTTTGTGTACGGATGTTCAGGATTTTTTAGAATTTCCTCGGTTGTACCAAACTCAACCAAATGGCCTAGATACATCACGCCAATTCGGTCTGACAGATACGACACCACGCCCAAATCGTGCGAGATAAAAAGAGAGGTCAGCTGATATTTTTCCTGAAGCTCGCGCATCAAATTCAAGATCTGTGCCTGAACGGAAACATCAAGCGCCGACACTGGCTCATCTGCGACAAGAAATGCCGGATTCATCAAAAACGCCAAAGCGATACTGACACGCTGTCTCTGACCACCAGACAATTCCTTTGGATAACGATTTGCATATTCTGCATCTAGGCCAACCTCTCGAAGCATTGCCTCGACTTTTTCTTTTCGCTGTTCCTTTTTCATATCCTTTCTGTGGATCTTAAGAGGCTCCTCTAACAGCCATCCGATTGTCCTTTTGGGATTGAGCGATGAGTACGGGTCCTGAAAAATCATCTGAATCTCTTTTCGAAGCGGATGAAACTGCCGCTCGCTCATCGCTGCTGTATCCTCACCCCGAAACAAAATCTCACCAGAGTCTGGGCGAAGCAGATGAACAAGCATATTTCCAACTGTCGATTTTCCACAGCCAGACTCACCGACAAGACCGAGTGTCTCGCCCTGATAGATTGTAAGAGTTAAGCCGGACACAGCAAAGACAGGCCCTCTCTTTCCATCTCGATAGGTCTTTGTCACATCCTTTAATTCAACAAGTGGCTGTTTCTCACTGCTTGCCATCGATCTTGCCTCCTCTCCACTTTGCATCTACATTGAAACAGGCAACTGACCGCTCTCCTGTTTGAATCAAGCTTGGCACACTATTTTTACACTGCTCAGTACAAAATTCACATCGACCAGCAAAGCCACAGCCCACATTGCTTCTTGCATACAGTCCCGGCACACTTCCCGGGATCGCCTTTAACGGCTTTCCTCTCTTTGAAAGATCCGGAATCGCCTCGACAAGACCTTTTGTATATGGATGAAGCGGATTGGCAAGAATCTGATCAACTGGGCCACTCTCCACAATACGGCCTGCATACATAATGTAGACGCGACTACACAGACGACTGACGACACCAAGATCATGTGAAATCAGAAGAATTGCCGTATTGGTCTTTTGATTCATCTGACGCATCAGCTCCATAATCTGTGCCTGAATCGTCACATCAAGTGCTGTCGTCGGCTCATCGGCAATCAAAAGAGACGGATTGTTGATAAAGGCCATCGCGATCATCACACGCTGGCGCTGACCACCTGAGAGCTGATGCGGATAACACTCATACAAATATGGGGCATCAGGAAGCCCAACCTGTCTTAATCCCTCTATGACAAGTCGCTTGGCCTCTTTTTTATTGATACCTTTTTGATGTTCTAGTAAACTTTCTCTTACCTGTTTTCCAACTTTAATCAGTGGATTGAGTGCCGTCATCGGCTCCTGAAAGATCATTGAAATCTCGCTTCCGCGAAGCTTCATCCACTCTTTTTGTGTAAGCCCTGTTAAATCCACAGAACCTGATTCACCATCCAAATACAGATGACCGCCAAGGCGCGTATCCTTTGGCTGAAGGCCCATCATCGACAGAGCTGTGATTGACTTTCCGCATCCAGACTCACCGATTAATGCAACCATCTCACCGGCATCAATATGCATATTTAAATCTGTCACTGCAGGATACCACTTTTTTTCATGTTCAAACTCAATTGAAAACTGTTCTGTACGAAATTCCATCAGTTCTCTGTCACCTCCTGTATGCCATCGCCAATCAAGTTAAAACTCATGACGAGCAGTGTAATGACAATTGCCGGCATTGCGATGTTCCACGGTGCCTGCAGTAATGTCTGCTGCGCATCTGAGAGCATCAGACCAAGACTTGGCTTTGGCGGTGCAATGCCTAGTCCCAAATAGCTCAGTCCTGCCTCAGACATAACAGCTGACGCAAATGTCAAAGATGCCGTCGCTGTCAGCTCCGAAAACAAATTTGGCAGAATGTGAAGAAACATAATACGAGGTGCCGATGCGCCTCTGACGCGCTCTGCCTTCACAAAATCTGCCTCGCGAAGCTTCAAAAATCCACTTCTTGACATGCGCACAAAACGCGGAATTGCCATGATTGACAGAGCCAATATCGTATTGTTTAGGCCGCGGCCAAATACGCACATTAACATCAGTGCAAGTAAGATGCCTGGAAATGCCATCTGGGCATCCACGATTTTTAAAATAATTTCATCGACATAGCCGCCAAAATAGCCGGAGCAGGCACCAAGAAGCGTTCCCACGACACCACCGGCAATGACAACAACCACACCGATTCCAAATGATACCTGAATGCCCTTCATAATGCGGCTTAGCACATCACGCCCAAACTGATCGGTTCCCATCGGGTGCGCTAGGGTTGGAAGCGACAGCTTGGGAGCTAGATACATTTCTTCGGGGTCGTATGGAAGCCAGAAAAAGCTGACCACCAAAAGGAGAAGCAGGACCACTGCCAACACAAAACCCGTCAGAAAGCTTTTATTTTTCAAATACTGTTTCATGGATTGTTTTCCTTTTTATTTCAAACGAATTCTAGGATCAACTAACGAATAAATCAAATCAACTGCAAAATTGCACACGACTACGATGAGGGCCAAGTAGAAGGTGAGTCCCTGAAGTAGTGGCAGATCTCGGCTGGAGATGGAGACTGAGATGAGTCGTCCGATTCCTGGCATGGAGAAGACGTTTTCGACGATGATACTGCCTCCTAGGATATCGGCTGCTGTCATTCCGAAGATTGTGATGACTGGAATTAAGGAGTTTCTCACGACATGGCGATACATGACCTTTCGTCTTCCTAATCCTTTGCTGTAAGCTGTGCGCACATAATCCTGCTTTCTCTGGCCGTTTACGGATACTTTGACATAGCGAATGACGACAGCACTGGTTCCAAGTGCAAGTGAGATTGATGGCAACAAAAGGCTTCTTAGCCATCCGATTGGACTTTCTGAAAAGGAGACAAAACCGATTGACGGAAGCCATTTTAAGCCGACGGTAAAAATACTGATTAAAAAGATCGCCATACAAAATGATGGGATCGAGATGCTAACCTGAGAAAGCATGGAAAGTGGCAGACTGTACCACTTTTCTGAATGGTCGGCTAGCCATATTCCTGCTGGAACACCGATGAATAGTGTTAATACCAATGTAACAAGAGCGAGGCTTCCTGTGACTTCAAGTGCATCTGATAATAGCTGTGCGACTGGCTGCTGATAGCGATACGAAACGCCAAGATCACCGCGAAACAAACCGGCAATCCAATTTAGATAGCGAACCAACGCCGGTTTATCTAAACCCATGCTTTTATTTAACGCTTCAATCTGCATCGGATCGGCATCTACACCAAGAATGATGTAGGCCGGATTTCCAGGCAAAATCTGGAAGACACTGAACGTAATAAAAGACACCAACAGCAGCGTAACCACAAGGCCAGCTGCTTTTCGTAAATAATAATTCATCCTCAAAGACCCAAACAGCCCGCCGGAAAAACTCCGCCGGGCTGCCTTTCTTTTTTAAGATTATTCTTCGTAGTAAAGCTTACTCAAATCAATAAAGCTTACCGGGTAGAAGGTATAGCCCTTTAAATCGCTTCTTGTGACAGCGATTGCATTCGGATCACAGATCCATACAGCAGCTGCATCGTCGGTCAGTACCTTCTGGCACTCCTTAAACAGCTCCACACGCTTTTCATCAGAAGCGGTCTTTGCCTCCTCGATCAGCTTATCGTAATCCGGATTGTTGTATTTCATGAAATTCTTTCCATAGTCACTCACATAACGGCCTAAGATATCGTTTGGATCCAGTTTTCCAGTCAAACCAACGATTGTTGTCTGATAATCGGCATTGGTGTAAACCTGATCTAGCCACTGGCCCCACTCTACCGGCTCGATCGTCGCATTGACATTGATCTGCTTTAATTGCTGTGCAACTACCTGAGCTGTATCGACATGCTTCTGATAGTTGGACGGAACGGTGATTGTGATATCAAATCCATTCTCATATCCTGCCTCTGCCATCAGCTCCTTTGCCTTATCCACATCATAAGTGTAGACATCGCTCAGCTCATCATTATAGAAGTAAGACATAACCGGGCTGAAATTGCTGTACAACTCAGTTGCATATCCGGCAAATACGCCGTCAATGATCTGATCTTTGTCGATTGCATACTCGAATGCCTGGCGAACGCGAACATCGTCAAATGGCTCTACTGAATTGTTCAGTGCAAACAACTGAACCATATTCTGAGGAGAGCTGTTGATCGTGAAATCACCGGTCAAATAATCGGCACTGTCTGCATAAACAATTCCAGCATCCAACTGTCCAGACTGAAGTGCTGTCAAAACGGCACTGTCATCGCCCATGATATAAATCTGTGCCTCATCGATCTTTGGCATTCTGGACTCGTCATAATAATCTTCATTCTTCTCCAGAACAACCATCTGTCCTGGAACATATTTTTCAAATACAAATGGGCCAGTTCCAACCGGTGCACTTGACTGATCCTCATAGCCCTTTGGAAGTACAGCGATTCTTGTATACTGTAAGAATGCAGCATCGGCCTCGCCAAGTGTCATCTTTACGGTGTAATCATCAACTGCCTCTATTGAAGTCAGGTTTGTAAATTTGGAAGAAAGTGCTTCCTCACCGCCCAAACCAGAAAGCGCTTCATAGGTATATACGACGTCCTCTGCTGAAAATGCTTTTCCATTGTGGAAGGTAACGTCGTCTCTTAAATGAAAGGTATAGGTTAATCCGTCATCAGAGATCTCCCAGCTTTCTGCTAGTCCTGGAATGAGTGCACCTGTCTCATCAAACAATACCAATCCCTCGAATACATTGTGAAATACGGCTTCGGTATCGCTCGCTGCTGAAAGCCACGGATCTAGATTATCCGGCTCGGATTCCATGTTGATGCGCACAATCGTCTTGTCTGTCTCATCTGCTGATACGCCAAACGGCATTGCTGTCACTGCCATCATCGCGGTCAGTGCAAATGCTGCTGTCTTACCTGTCTTTTTCATTTTCTTTTTTTCCTCTCTGCACCGCATCTACTTAAGTCTGCCATGGCGGCGCTGCAAACTTTGGTCAGCGGCAAAATGCTCGCTGCCACAATTTCATTGTAGAAGATTTTTTCTCATTTGTATAGGGCATTTCGCGTTTTTTTTGTTCAAAAAGGGATACATTGGCATGATTTTTTATTTGATTTCCCTCTTACCTTGTAGTATAATAGGTTTATCTGTTGTAGCATAAGACTTTCTCATTTTATATGATGTTGAGGCCAAACTGTATTTTCCCTCAACTGATATCTATGTCCTGCAACTGACATTTTACATTCTGAGGTGAATTATGATTGTATCTACCAGAGGGCGTTATGCCCTGCGCGTTATGATTGATATTGCTGAACATCCAAATGAACAATACATTCCGTTAAAGTCGATTGCCGCCAGACAGGGCATTTCCGAAAAATATCTGGAGAGCATTTTAAAGATTTTGGTTCAGGAGCACATGCTTGAGGGTATGCGCGGCAAGGGCGGTGGCTACCGACTGACGATGGCTCCTGAGGACTATACAATCGGCAGCATCCTTCGCCTGACTGAAACAAGCCTTGAGCCTGTCAGCTGCATTGAGGATGGCACAACGTCCTGCCCGAAGGCATCCGAATGCCGCACAATCGGGATGTGGATGAAACTTGGGGAGCTCGTAAACAATTATCTTGACGGTATTACACTGGCTGATCTGCTTGCCCGGTAAGGGCGGCGGACCAGCCTTTTTTGTGTGACTCGTATACTTCCGGGTTGCACTTTCAAAAACTTCCGGTCTCCACTCCCTTCCGGGTTATCGCAACCTCCGAAATTCGAAGCCGCGAGCTGAGTGCATATATACTGATTTCGTGCTCTCCGTCCTCTAAATCGCATTCCCATACTGGTGCCCACTTCCATACATGCTCGGATGCATATTTCCAAAGCGGACGACCTTTATACAACTTTCCTTCTGGTATGACAGTTCCATCGATTCCAATTGTATAGTGTGAACTATCAGTTCCCCACTGCCAAGTACGCACCCAGATGCAGTAATGACCGCCCGATGATTTTACTGTAAAAGTAAGCTTCGGTGCTTCGCTTGCGTTCCATGAAAGTCCTTCTTGCTCGATATACATTGCCAGTCCGGTTCCTTTGTAGGATGGGCTGTCGCAATAGTTCCACCTGATGCCATCTGCGCTGGCGTGAGTATTTGCGTGCTTCGTCTGGGCTAGTGCTGATGCTGCATCGATTTCGATGGTTCCTTCTTGTTCGAAAGCTGGCTTCTTGGCTTTTTCGAGGATTTGTGCTGGTGTGATGGTCTGTTGCTTGTCAGATGGGCAAAGCATGATGTCGTCATCTGCCAGTGTATCTTTTCCGGCTGCATCTGGAAGATACAGATCTGGTCGTGGCTCTGGTGTCACATCACCGTACCAGTGTTTGCAATACGAATCTAGGTTTGTTCTAATAGGAAGAAACGCATTCGCAGGGTCAGTTACTTGTAGGCCAAGGTTTCCTCGTGCGCTTACTCCGTCTAGTAGCTTGCCAACTAAAGTTTTCTCTTTTCCGGCTGCTGTTTCTGACTGGTAGAGGACGGCTCTTGTGAAGGAAACATACGGGTCTATTACGGTAAAGGTAAGTGTGTGAAGACCTACCGTTAATTTTTCAAATCGCCCAGTTAGAATGTCCACATTGTTTAAGATGTTGTGCTTCCAGTTGGCTCTATGCTCGTCTGTTGATGCTGACTCAAATACTTGCATTTTGCCGTTATCGACTGAGAGCCCGACACGAAGACGGCCGACTGAATTTAGTGACGGGAAGCGGTGAAGTTCTAACGTAAAATCGCCATCTTCTGTCAGATAGAATGGGCATGCCCACTGTGCACCCGGTACTTCTCCTTCCAACAGACTGCCTTGTAAACGGCCTAGATGAGGAATTACTTTCCAGCCAAACTGATCAATATCGGATGCTGCTCTTCCATTTTCGGCTTCGATTACACATCGGCCACTGTCTTCGATTGCAATCTTTGATATATCGATGTCTGTGCTATTGGCTTGCTGCTGCAGATTTGCTTTTACAGAAGCGGTCTCATCGGTTACTGGGATTTCTGCAATCAGTTCGTCGCCACTGTAGATTTTGATTGTGCCGCGGCGGATTGATGGATTTGTTTCTTTTTGTGGTGTGACGTTTAGGACGAAGCGCATTTCTTCACTGAGGATACCTTCGACTGACTGTCCTTGTGCAAGTGTAATCCACTCTGGTGTTTCTATTTTATAGGTGAGGGCATTTTCTCCTGCATTGGCTAGCTCGATTGTTTTCGGTGTGCCGTCAGTAAAGGTAAGTTCCGTTTGATTATTCCAAACAGTCACAATCATCTGATCTTTTGCAGTCGTAAGTGGCACACGACATGCCGGGTACATGGCTGTGCGCGGCGGTGGGAAATCCTCTGGTGTTAAGATACCATTCCATTTGCCGTTACTCATTATATGATTGTAGTAATAGAGAAGCTTTCTTCGAGCTAGATCAAATGCGTGGCTTCTGTCTACATAACGTTTTGCATCGCTATTTTTTCCCTGACGGATACATAGACGGCTTCGATCGGCATAGTAATACATGCCGTTTGTAAAGTAGGCTGCCTGCACCTTCATCAGTACTAGTTGGAAAAATGCATCTTTTTCCTCTGCCGGAAGTGTCTCGTAGACAGATTCAATTTCATTGCAGAGTTTTTCATATCGGTGCATACGCGCTGCTGCCTCATCTCCAAATGCGGTCTGTGAGAAGCAGTCGTCATCCATATGCTCTAGCTTTCTTGTGTTGGTCAGCTGATCAAATTCTAACAGAAGCGGAGCTAGTTTTTCGCCTGGATCTCCAGTGAACATCTGATTTAACCATCTTGTCAAAAAGATTGTCTCGTCGAATGTCTCTAGATCACGGTCAGAGTTTCCATCTGCCTCCCATGCCAGCTTTGCATAGAAGGAAAGCTGCTGCTCGATTGGCTTGATTGCGCCAAAGTTTGTCACCCAAAGCTTTTGTATACCTTCTTTATAGGCTTTTAATAGCTCGTTTCTTGTCTGTGCCATCGGAATCGAACAGATAAACAGATACGATACGCCCGGAGGTGCCCAGTAGGAATTATGATAGTAGATGCCGTTTCCACTCTTTCTTGCCTTTTCTTTTTCGCCTGGATAGCGGCGCACATAGCCGTAGTTGTCGTTTGTCCAAATCAGTGTCAAATCTTCTGGTACCTCTAAACCGTTGTCGTAAAGCTCAAGTACCTCTTTATAGGGAACAAACAGCTTCATTGGCTCTGTGTCGAGTGTCTCTGAAAGAATTTTTTCTTGGGTATCCATAACAGACTCAAGCAATTTGATTTTTGCTTGCAAAAGTTCGTCTCCGGTAAGTCCTTCGAGAGATTTTGTCTCAAAGCCCGAATCATGGATTCCTCTCATACCAACTGTGTAGCTGACCTCAAAGTCACGGTTTTGCTCGACGCTCTCTCTCCAATATTCCTTCAAAATTTCACGATTTCTTCCCGGAATAGAAAAGTCATACTCGACATCGGTATAGCCCTTCTTTTTCAGCCACGGTATCCACTCTCGGTTATTGCTTCTCATCAACATATCACAGTGGGAAGTTCCTACTACGATGCCCATGCGGTTGGCCAGTTCACCGTTTTCTTTCTTTAAATTAAAGGAATTCACATGCATTGCCGGCCAAATATAGTTTAGCTTTAAACGAAGTAACAATTCAAAAATCTTCTCGTAGGTCTTTACACCGATTGTCTCCTCGCCCATATAGCGCCATACCCAATGCTCTAGCTCCTCTTCATCATTGATAAAGATTCCTCTATATTCAACTGATGGATAGTCAACTTTGATATAGCCATCTGGTATTACTGCTTCTTTTCTCTTTTTGACTGGCACATCGGCAAAGAAATACCAAGGTGATACGCCAAGCCACTCGCAGAAGTCATAAACACTGTAGATTGTACCGCGCCTGTCACTTCCAATAATCCAAAGCTCACCGTTTTTTTCCTGAATCAAGAACGCTTCTTTTCGGTAGTCGCCTTCGATATTTTTCATTTTTTCTAGATCACAGGCTTCTAGCTGTGAGCCAAATGCTTCTAAATGTGAGATGCTTCCAACTCGGATGCATAGTTTTCTATCATTGCGTGAGTCTTCACTGTTTGACTCGCAGGCAATTTCTTCTACACTGCAGTCAAGTGTTCGAATCAGATCTCGACGCAAATTTGTGATCGCAAGCTTTACGGCTTCGCTCTCGTTTTCACTAAAATACAGAGCGATTTTGCTGTACTGTCTGATAACCATTCCATTTTCCTCCCGTTTTGTTTCTAACGCCATCTTACAATAGCGTTTTAAAAAAAGCAAGATCATATTGACAGGTAATAGGGGATCTTTTAAAATGCCAGTATGGATTAAATTTTTAGATATAGAAAGGACAGATACTATGATTACTATATTAGCAGGACAGGGCACTGACTTTCCTCTGATTGCCGATGCAATTGAGGCAGCTAAAGCTTATGCGCCAAACGAGATCACAATTCATATCACACCAGGCCGTTATTATGAAAAACTAACGGTAGAACAGCCTTATATTACACTTGAGGGCGAGGATGCCGCTACAACAATTTTAACCTATGACGACTATGCGCGTGAGATTATGCCGGATGGCATTAAGAGAGGCACATTTCGCAGCTACACATTATTCTTGCATGCGTCAAATTGCACGCTTCGCAATTTGACAGTGGAAAATGCTGCTGGACCAGGTAAAGAGGTTGGGCAGGCCATTGCTCTTTTTGCTGAGGGCGAAGGAATTCGAGTGGAAAACTGTCGTCTGCTTGGAAGTCAAGATACATTATTTACCGGTCCTCTGCCAGAAAAAGAAAAAGAGCCCGGCGGATTTCGTGGGCCGACAGAGTTTGATCCTCGCGTGAACGGAAGACAATTTTATAAAGACACCTATATCTGCGGTGGTGTTGATTTTATCTTTGGAAGTGCAACTGCCTATTTTGAAAATTGTACATTGGAATCGCTGCCGGAAGGTGGGGGCTATGTGACAGCTGGTTCTTCTCCAAAAGGACAAAATTTTGGTTATGTTTTTAACCACTGCCGTTTTATTGGAAGTGAGCCGAACACCTGCTATCTTGGTCGTCCATGGCGCGAGTATGCAAAGGTTGTAATCTTAAACTCAGAGATTGGCGATCATATCAAGCCAGAAGGTTGGCATGACTGGGGAAAGACGGATGCGCATGGTACCGTATATTTTGCCGAATACAAAAATTTCGGTCCCGGTGCCGAAGGTGTCCGCCCATCTTGGACGCATACACTCACCGACAATGAGGCCGAAACTTATACTTATGATTCTATTTTCTGTCGCATATCGTAATTGATATCACGATTAATCATTTTGAGCATTGCACGGGCTGCCGGAGGCCAAAACTGCTTTCCGATTCCGTTTGCAATCTCGTCGTGCACACGAGACTGTGACAAGGCATTTCGATAGGAACGGTTCGACGTCATCGCATCGTAGGCATCTGCGACAGCGATGATGCGAGCTGGCTCTGGGATCTCTTCTCCCTGTAAGCCTTTTGGATAGCCTTTGCCATCCCAACGCTCATGGTGATATAGAGCACCGTATTGAAGATCCGGCATGGATGTAATACGCGATAAAATCTGTGCACCGATCACCGTATGTGCCTTAATTGCCGCAAATTCTTCATCAGTGAGTCTTCCTGGCTTTCGAAGAATCGCATCATCGACACCGATCTTTCCAACATCATGAAGCAGTGCCGTATAATAAATCGCATCGGCCTGATCCGCATCATAACCAAGAAGCTCTGAAATCTGCTTTGCATAGGTGGCGACACGAACAGAATGGCCGTTTGTATAGCTATCCTTTGCATCGACAGCGCGGACAAGAGACTCAATTGTCTCAATTGACTGTCCGTGGATCTTTTCTGCTGCTAGCTCATTCGCTCTAGCTGACCTAATATTTCGAAGAATAATTACAAATGCTGCAAATACAAACAAAAGCACCAATGCTGCATAGATAAAGCTGTAAATTGAAAAGAAATTCTCATATTTCAACAGTTCATCATGACCATTAATAAATAAGTAACTTACATTTCGAAGCAAAAATAAACACTCTGCAATCACCAAAATTGTAAGTAAAATTCCATTGACGCGATTACAATCCTCCCGAAGCGCTACGATTGGGCGACATACCCACCTGCAATAAATCAAATTAATTCCGATTGGCACAATGAAGTCAATCAAAAATGTTGCTAACATGGAATCATAGACTACCGTAAACGGCATTGAAAATAAATATAGATATAGATAAAGAAATCTCGCTGCACTACTGACTGGCTTCATCATCTTTCCATAAAAATACATCAGTAAAAATGACGTCGCAAATACAAAGAAATCCGAATATACAACTACTGTGCTTGCTGTTCTTTCCGGCAACATGATATTTACTAGTCCCATACATATGACAATGTAAATATAAGCGGCAGATGGACACACAAGCAAAAAACGACCCGATTTTTTCAGCCCGAGTTTTTTTTCTTTTAATATTTTTGTTGTATAAAAATACGACGGAGCAAACGACAATTGTCCGAGTAAAAAACAAAGCGATCGAATCGGCATAAATATCCTTTCTGCATCCAGCAAAAGACTTGTTTTTCTTTTGTCTGTGTGCTATTCTTAACTTAGCAGGCAATCACTGACTAGAACACAAAGGAGGTTTCATTATGGGTTCTTTTTTTGCATCTCCATATAACATTTGGTGGGTAGAGATCTGGGATTGGATCTGTGGACGTTTATAATAACACCAAACAAAAAGACCTGCTCCTTTGGGAACAGGTCTTTTGCTTTCTGGGTATTCTGCCCGCTCCGTTGATTATTATGCCAAATTTGGATAAAAAAATCAAGCAGAACGTCATCCATTGTCATTATATTATAATAATTTTATTATTTGAATGCTTTTCTTCGTCTATTGATGTACTCTTCTAGTGCATTGACAGTCTCATCAATTCCAAGTTTACTGCTGTTGATACTCAGATCGTAGGTTCTAGAATCACCCCATTTATCCTTGCAGAAATAGTTGTGATACTGTTTTCTGTACTTATCATGGCGCTCCATCTTAAACTGTGCCTCGCGCTCATTTAGCTCATAGACTTCCATGACACGCTTACACTTTGTCTCGCGATCTCCCAGCACAAACAGTGAGATGACATTCGGGCGATCACCGAGAACCGTCTCTGCACATCTTCCAACTACGATGAAAGATTCTCCAGCATCGGCTTTTTTCTTTAAATAATCAAACTGCAAGAATGCAACATTCTCCTCTGCTGAACTGGAAAAACCATTCTGGTTTCTGGAAAACAGAAGCTTTCTTGGCTTTTCGTCGTAGCGTCTCAAATCCTCTACATTTACATTCATCTCAGCTGCAACTGCATCCAATAGATTGTGATCGTACAGCTTGATTCCGTAGCGGTTTGCAAGCTCCACTGCAATCGCATGTCCACCACTTCCAAATTCACGTCCTAACGTTACTATTAACTGATCGCTCATCGCTATCCCTCCTTACGCAAAGCTTTCTTTTATTATATAACCTTGCGGTTAATTTGTAAATCTTTAGAAATATCTTGCGAAAATAATCAGCATGGAAATCAGTACCACGAGAATGGTAGCCGGAGCCGCATATCTGCAATACTTGCCCCATCCGATCGGATAACCATTCTTGGAAGATACGGAGATACCTACTACATTTGCCGAAGCACCGATTGGGGTTGCACTTCCTCCGATATCGGTACCCATAGCGAGTGCCCATGACAGAGTCTCAAGGTTCACACCCTGCAGAGCGGACAGACTTCTGATAACTGGAATCATTGTTGCTGCAAATGGAATGTTATCCACAAATGCACTTGCAAATGCAGAAATCCAGATGATAATTGCAACCATCAACTTGGTATTAGAACCGCTGACCTTACTGATAAACTCTGCGATTACATTAAGAACGCCAGTCTGCTCTAGTCCACCAACGACAACAAACAGACCAATGAAGAATAACAGTGTCTTGTAATCGACCTTCTTTAACAGCTCTACTGCATACTTATGCTCAACAATCAATGTGATGATTGCGATAAAGGTTCCGATGAAGGCAACTGTAAGACCAGTATTTGCATGGGTGACAAGCAGTACAACAGCGATTGCAAAAATGATTACACTGCTGATAAATTCAGTCTTATCAGTAATTGCTGAGTTTGGATCTGGACATGATGCCGGATCAACAGGAGCAGTTCCCGGTGTGACAAGCTTCTTTCTGAAACAGAAATAGAAGTAGATGACTACGACAACCAGAGAAATTGCTGCAATTAAACCAGTGTTTGTCAAAAAGTCAAAGAAACTGTAACCCATAGAGGTTCCGATGATGATGTTCGGCGGGTCTCCACACATGGTTGCGGATCCACCAAGGTTCGCGCAGAAAATCTCTGCAATGATCATCGGCACTGGATTGCTCTTTAACAGAAGGCAAAGCTCAATCGTGACTGCTGCCAAGAACAAAATAACAGTAATACTGTCGATAAACATAGCCAGTACAAAGGACATTACCATAAAGGTAACAAATACTGCTGTTGGCTTGTAGTGAACGAGTCTTGCAATCTGCAGACACAGCCAGCGGAAAAATCCAGCCTTTCCCATTCCCTCTACCATAATCATCATACCTGCGATGAAAATGATCGTTGACCAGTTAATTCCGGATGAAGACTCTCCGGCTTCACTGGAAGCATGCCAGAAGTCTACTGTAAAGATGCTTCCAATATTTAGTGTTTCCATAATTGCACTTCCACTGTGCATCGAAAGGCCAAATACAAGAAGAATCATCAGTAAACCACAGGCCAGTGTAACAATGTGTCTCTCTATCTTTTCCGTAATGATCAGGGTGAACATCACGAGAAAGATTAGGACAGCTAAGATCTGTGATACCATAATATATTTCCCCCACTTTCATAATAATTAGCAAAATGGTAGCCGTAGGCTTTCCCATTGCGGCTACCATTATAATGCGATATTCTAGAAAATGGAAGTGGTAAAATAACTTTTTTATTATTTTATTCACCTTTTGCGTCCAAAATCTCCATTAATGTCCACGCTGTGCGAATGTTATAGTTAGAAAACGCAAACAAACCTTTTCCTTCTCTGTTTACAGCGATTGCATATGGAAGACGCTCGTCTCCGACATGAAGTGTCTCATGCAGCTGGTACAGATAATCGTCGTTTTTTACAGTTACGCAGACAAGATTTAAATCTGAAGACAGTACTCTTTGAAGTGTCTCGTTCTTTAGAGGAGCTACATTTTCCAGCGCAATCACGATGCGATATCCATTCTTTTTGTATGTATCCTTGCATTCTAAGATTTCCTGGAACAAATGCTCAGTTGGCTCTTTTCCTGGATCAGCAAAAATGAGGACTGACTTTTGTCCCTGGTACAGTGAACTCATCAAAACTGGCTCTCCTACAAATGTGCCATCCTTTTCGATTTGCTGAACAAGTGCATCTGCAAGAGTTGCCTCATGGCATTTCTTTGCAATTTGAGCTGGTGCCTGAACTAAGTTGAAAGTTCTATCAGCGTTCATTATGAAGCTACTTGCAATACAGCTGACACCACCGTCAATCTGACGCTGTGTCGTGATCACACGGTATGCGCCCGGCGCAAGTGCCAATGTCTTTTCCTCATCTGGCTCTAATGAAAGATCCTCATAATTTAATGTCTGATAAGCGCCATCCTCAAAGCGGGCAATTGTCATATGAAGCCAATATTCAAGCTTACGACTTGACTTATTTACAAGAGTCAGTGTCACCTGATTTTCCTGATCGTCTGTCTTTTCCTGCTCTACCTCCATCGGCTCAAAGGCAAGCTTTCCATCTCTTTCGTAGACAGCCTCTGCCTTTCTGGTTACAGGATTTAAGCGAGCCGGAACACCAACTGCACGACAGATCTCCACAAAGACGACTCTCTTTGAAACCTCAGTGATCATCTCACACTTGATACAGCCATCTGCCTCTGCCGGCCAGTTTCCTGTTCCATAATCTGGCACCGTTTTTAATCCATGATTGATATAATTCCATACTGCCTTCGCAGAAAGTGGCATATTTTCTTCAAATACCCTCTTTTCCTTTAGCAAGGATACAATCTTTTCTCTGCTTCCCATCAACTTCTCATCGCCAGCGCGCGGTGCAAGCAAATATTTCTGGTAAAGCTCAGTTGAAAATTGATTTTTATATGGAAGTGATGCTCTTAAATAGGATGCCAACACTTCTGCCGACGTATCAAGAAAATCTTTATCTCGCAGGGTGTCAAGCATCAAGCGCTTATCCTCATCCGAAAATTCAGTAGTTTTCTGAAATGTTTCGATCTCTGATCGATTTCCTCTTGCATTCACATAGTAGCGATTCCAAGGATCAGCCTCGGTGCTTGCATCTTCCTTTACAAATCCAGCCTCATAGTCTGCACGGATCTGCTCGCACTGTGCTAAGCGTTTCTCATGCTCTTCTTTCTGCGCACTGATATTCTTTGGCATTGACTCCATCGGTGGATTCAAATCAAAGCTTTCCTCTATTATACCAGTCATCTTTTCTGGGCAAACTGCATGCTCCATCTCAAGCACGAGACTTTGTGCCTTTCTCATATCGATTTTTTTGCCCAGATACTTTCCATCAAAAACTGCACACACATACAGATCACCCTTACCTGTCACAAACGATACATTGCCGTTTTTATCGGT
>CAUCWU010000005.1 GCA_958446555.1 uncultured Lachnospiraceae bacterium
CTCCTTCCTTTAGTAATGCTTTGACTGATGTTCAATATATTTTCGAATCGTACTTTCTGAAATATCCCCGATTGTTTCCAGATAATAAGAATGATTCCAAAGCTCTCCTTTCCAAAGCTTTTGTCGTAGATCTGGAAACTTCTCATATATTTTTCGTCCAGTGATTCCCTTTAGATATTGCACAATCAGAGATGGTCATAATTTAGGTGGAGCGGATACAAACAAATGTACATGATCTCCCTCTCCCGATTCAAACTCCGAAACCTCAAACCCTTTATCATTTGCAATCTCTTGAACAAGATCACGCATGTAAGATTCAATTTCTGGAGTAATGATTTTTCGGCGATATTTCACCGACCAAACAATATGATAATTAATGTTGTACACACAAGTACGGGCATGTTTTAGATTGTTTTTATTCATACATACAGTATACCATAAAATGCGATAAAATACAATATAAATAATATATTTTATTTATTCATACAGTATTATTTTTAAATGTATCCCATATAGTACCTGCTTTTTATGTTTCGGACATTTCCGTTTTTTGGAACACAAAAAACTACAATATTCTCAACAGACCAAAGTAAAAAGGGCGCTTTCATCTCGGTCATTGAATGGCCGAGGATTCCCGCACCTGTATTCTAAAAATTGCTTTCTTTGAAAACACAAACAGCCCGATCGCATACGCTACCGGGCTGCATTCATCGCTTATTAACTTAAAAATTCAGGAAATCCTCTGCTCTTAATTTACTTATTTCATTTTTCCAATAAATTCTCTGACACGCGTGTTTTCAGATGAAAACAATTCCTCTGGCGTTCCCTGCTCCACAATCACACCTTGTTCCATAAAAATGATCTGATCAGAAACTTCTTTTGCAAATTGCATCTCGTGTGTGACAATGATCATTGTCATATGTTCTGCTGCAAGTTGGCGAATGACCTTTAACACTTCAACAGTCAATTCTGGATCAAGTGCCGAGGTCGGCTCATCAAAGAACAGAATCTTAGGCTGAAGGGCCAGTGCTCTTGCAATTGAGACACGCTGGCTTTGCCCACCAGACAACTGGTATGGATACGCATTCGCCTTGTCTGAAAGCCCAAGCTGCGCAAGCAATTTTTCAGCCCGCCTGGTCGCCTCTTTCTTGCTCAAATGAGCTACGTTAATCGGCGCATCAATGATATTTTTCATCACACTATAATGTGGAAACAGATTGAAATTCTGGAAGACGAGTCCAAAACAGGAGCGAATCTTCTTTAATTGTTCTTTTGATGCATAAACACATCTTTTCTGCCCATTCTTTTCTTCCTGCCAAGCTGCTTTTTCACCAAGATAGATTAGTTCTCCTGCATCCATCTTTTCAAGAAGAGTGGCACAGCGAAGAAGAGTCGATTTTCCTGATCCAGAAGGGCCAATGATTGAAACTACCGGCCTTCTTTCACCTGTAACGAAATGTCTTTCAAAACACCGCTTCCATCGAAACTTTTTTTCACATGGTTCATTTCCAAAAGGACTTTGCCTTCCGGCCTTTTATTCTGATTTGCCATATTTCTCCCCCTTACCTGTAATACGATAACCGTTTTTCAATGTATTCCATCACAGTTGCAACAATCAGATTGAACACATAGTAAAAAATACCGGCAGCAAGCAGTGGCACAACGCTGGTTTGAGCTGCACCGATCTGCTTGGCAACTGTAAACATCTCTGCGATTGAAATCGTAAATGCAAGAGATGTATCCTTGACTAATGTAATCGTCTCATTTGTAATCGATGGAAGCACTCGCTTAATCACCTGTGGCAAAATAATGCGCACAAAAGTCTGCGCCTTGCTGTAGCCTAACACCTCTGCTGCCTCATACTGACCCTTTGGCATTGACTCAATGCCGGAGCGATAGATCTCGGCAAAATATGCGGCATAGTTAATCACAAACGCAATGATAACTGCCGGGAAACGGTATCCAGTTCCCATTTTCAAGCGAAACATATAGTAAGGTCCAAAATAAACCACGATGATCTGCAGCATCAGAGGGGTTCCTCTCATGACTGAAATATATAGTTTTGCAATTAGCTTTACAATTTTGCAGCGTGACATGCGGCCAAATGCAACCAGCATACCAAGCGGCAGTGAGAATAAAAGTGTCAGTGCAAAAATTTCGACTGTGACAAGAAAGCCTCCTGACAGCTGCTCTACCATTGCCATTATATCCATAGTAATATGATACCTTTCCTACTTCTTATGCTTAAGCATTATTTTCCGAGGCAAACACTGTCGGAAAGTCCCCACTTGTCTGCAATCTTATCAAAAGTGCCATCCTTTACCATCTCATCAAGTGTATCCTGAACCTGATCGCGAAGCTCATCATTTCCCTTCTTAAATCCAATCGCATATTGCTCAGATGCAAGCTTATTGTCATCGCCATCAAGCATTACATAAGCGCCCTCTTCTCTCTTATCAATCTGATACTGGGCAACACCGATATCAATTGCAACCGCCTCAACTGCCCCCTGCTCAAGATCCATAAATGCGGTATTGTAATCAGCATACTCAATTAACTGTGAGAACGAATCTCTAAGAGCGATATTGTCCTGATTTTCCTCGTCATTTAATGCTGCAAGTGCGGAAGAATCCTTCTGAACTGCAACTACCTTTCCTGCTAAATCTGACTTATTCTCAATACCGGAATCAGCCGCCACAACAAACACCTGACTGTTATCAATATACGGCTCAGACCAAGTATACTCGTCCTCACGACCGTTCATCGTAAAACCATTCCAGATACAATCGATAGCACCAGAATCCAACTCCATATCCTTTGAGTCCCAGTCAATCGGCTGCTTTACAAGTTCCCAACCCTGTCTATTACAAACTTCCTCTGCCAAATCAAGGTCAAAACCTACATACTCTCCACTCTCATCGCGATAGCCATACGGTGGAAATTCTGCATCAAATCCAACTGTGAAGGTTTTCTGATCAGAGGTGGATTCGACTTCAGTATCCTTTGCTGCCTCAGTTGTTGACTTTGTCGTCTCCTTTGACTCACTCTTTGTGCTAGAACATCCTGTTACGGTCATTGCTGCCATTCCTACAGCGAGTGCTGCTGCGATCATTTTTCTCATAATCTTTCTCCTCTTTTCCGGCCGCAGGGCACTGCAGCTACTTTACTGTGTTAACGTATTAGCACTGTGTTATAGTAACATATCGAGGTGCTTTTGTCAATTGACAAATTCCTATCCATTCAATTAAAAAACGGAGTCAGGCACGGATAAACTGGAGTTTCGTGAACTGACCCCGTAGACAAGAAAAAGCCACTATAGACAAGAATACTCTTTCCTGTCCATCGTGGCTTTTTTCATAAAACTAAAAACTTAGGAAATCCTCTCTTTGATGACCTTCAGTCTCGTGAACTCCTCACGCTCCTTCTCCTCCAATGCATTTGTAATATTCTTTACAATTGCCTCGTAGGTCGGGATTGTGATGTTCTTTAACGCATTGGCACGCTTTTGCGTCTTTTTGATGTTGGTTGCCAGACGAATCGCTGAGGTCTCAATCGTGGAGAGCTTGATTGTAAGCTCTTTTACACGGTTGAATGCCTCTTGCGCCTCATCCAGACTGACTCTGGTGCTGTAGAATGCATAATTTGGCACGCCTTCGCTTGCCTCTTTGTTATACTCTACTAGCGGAATCTCGGTTCCCATGATGCTTCGCGTCTTGATTCTTACGGTATTTTCTACCGGAACGGTCTTTGCGATATCTTCCACCATATGGATACCCATCTCGATATTGGCCTGCTGCAATGCCTCATAGGCTGCGCTAAAGGTCGTATCGATCTCAGTCTGAATCGTGGATGCCTGATCTACCAGATCCATCATTTCACGCACCAGAATGTTTCTCTTTTTGTCCATCAGGTCATAACCCTGTTTGGCAAGCGCTAACGAGTTCTTGGCTGCGATCAGATTTCCCTTTGTAGGGAACATATTAATATTCATAGCGCCTCTTCCTCCAAAGCTTATGCCTGCTTCTTATCCTGACCTTCAGCGTCTGCATCCTTCTTATCGTAGTAAACATCCAAAATCTTGGTGTCGATACGGTCAAGCTCTTCTCTTGGAAGCATACGAAGCAGATCCCAACCGATCTCAAGTGTATCGATGATGCTTCTGTTCTCGTGCTCACCCTGTCCGACAAAGCGAGTCTCAAATGCTTTACCAAATTCCAGATACTTCTTGTCAAGATCAGAAAGTTCATCCTCACCGATAACACTTGCTAAATTTCTGGCATCTCCTACCTTTGCATAGCAGGAGAACAGCTGATTTGCAACAGACTGGTGATCTGCTCTTGTATAGCCCTCACCGATACCATCCTTCATCAAACGTGACAGAGACGGCAACACACTGATCGGCGGGTAAATATTGTTTCCAAAAAGGCTTCTGTCAAGAACAATCTGACCCTCTGTGATATAGCCTGTCAAGTCTGGGATTGGGTGTGTAATATCATCGTTTGGCATAGTCAGGATCGGAATCTGTGTAACTGAACCATTGATACCGCGCACAATACCAGCACGCTCATAGATAGTAGCAAGCTCAGAATACAGATAACCAGGATAACCCTTACGTGAAGGAATCTCGCCTTTTGAAGATGAAACCTCACGAAGAGCCTCTGCAAAAGAAGTCATATCTGTTAAAATAACAAGGATATGCATATGCTGCTCAAAAGCCAGATACTCTGCTGCTGTCAGCGCCATACGAGGTGTAATCAGACGCTCTACAACAGGGTCATTTGCTAAGTTTACAAACATGGTAACATGTTCACTTACACCGCTCTCCTCAAATGTTCTGCGGAAGAACTCGGCGACATCATACTTAACACCCATTGCGGCGAATACGATTGCAAACTTCTCATCGGTGTTATCACCCAAAGATGCCTGCTTTACAATCTGTGCTGCCAGCTTGTCGTGCGGCATACCATTTCCAGAGAAAATCGGCAGTTTCTGTCCACGAATCAGCGTGGTCAGTCCGTCGATTGCAGAGATACCAGTACGAATATAGTTACGCGGATACTCTCTCGTTACCGGGTTTAACGGAAGTCCGTTTACATCACGCTTAATTTCGGCATTGACAGGACCAAGTCCATCAATTGGACGGCCGATACCATCAAAGGTACGTCCCAAAATATCTGGTGAAAGCGCTAACTCCATCGGATGGCCGGTCAGGCGGGTATGTGTGTTAGTCAAAGACATATTCTCAGAACCCTCAAATACCTGAATCATCGCCTTATCCTCATAGCAGGCAATGATACGGCCAAGCTTTTTTTGCTTTCCATCTACTACAATTTCAACAACTTCATCATATGCGGCATCCTTCATGCCCTCAATGGCAATCAGAGAACCGTTGATCTGACTTAAACCTAAATATTCAATAGCCATAACGGCTCCTCCTTACGCATTTTTCTCGATGACTTCATCGTAGAATGTATCAATATCCTTCATATACTGATCAAACATATCAAGACGATCATTCGGCACATCATACTTGATATTGATTACACGGTCAAAGATGTTGCTCTGCTTTAAGACACTCATCGGATGACCCATCGTTACTAGTGATCTAGCACGGTCGTATAAGTAGAGAATGACACGCATCTGCGCTGCCTGCTTTTCAATCGGCACGCATGTATCATCCTTATGGAATGCATTCTGCTGCAGATATCCCAGACGGACAACTCTTGCAATCTCTAGTGTCAGCTTCTGATCATCCGGAAGTACGTCAGAACCGATCAGCTTTACGATTTCCATCAATGCACTTTCCTGATTTAAAATTGCCATCAGGCGATTTCTGTTTGCAATGAAATCCTTTCCTGCCTTTGCATTATACCATGGTGCCAGATCCTGTACATACTCACTGTAGGAGGTCAGCCAATGGATAGCCGGGAAATGTCTTGCATAAGCAAGAGATTTGTCCAGTCCCCAGAAGCAGCGCACAAAACGCTTTGTGTTCTGTGTAACAGGCTCTGAGAAATCGCTTCCCTGCGGGGAAACAGCGCCGATAATAGTAACACTTCCGACACTTCCATTTAAATTGTGCATCATGCCGGCACGCTCATAGAATGCAGACAGCTTTGATGCTAAGTAAGCTGGGAAACCTTCCTCGGCTGGCATCTCCTCCAAACGTCCTGACAACTCTCTAAGTGCCTCTGCCCAACGTGATGTAGAGTCTGCCATGATAGCAACATGATAACCCATATCTCTGTAATACTCAGCCAGTGTCAATCCAGTGTAGATACTTGCCTCACGCGCTGCAACAGGCATGTTTGATGTATTTGCAATCAAAACAGTTCGATCCATAAGTGGATTACCGCTCTTTGGGTCAATCAGCTCTGAAAACTCCTCAAGAACCTGAGTCATCTCGTTTCCACGCTCACCACATCCAATGTATACAATAATATCTGCATCAGACCACTTTGCAACCTGATGCTGAGTCATCGTCTTTCCTGTTCCAAATCCACCTGGAATAGCTGCTGTACCACCCTTTGCGATTGGGAACAATGTATCAAGAATACGCTGTCCTGTAATAAGCGGTTCTGATGCTGCATAACGCTTATTAGTTGGTCTTGGCACACGAATTGGCCACTTCTGAGTCATGGACAGTTCCTTTTTGGTTCCGTCATTCTGAATAATCGTTACGATTGTATCGTCGATTGTGTACTCGCCATCCTTTGCGACACTCTCTACAGTACCCTCGGTGTCCGGCGGAAGCATACACTTGTGGACAATCATTGGGGTCTCCTGAACCTCTGCAATGATGGTTCCACCGAATACATGCTGACCCGGCTCAACGGTGATGTGTGCCTGCCACTTTTTCTGTCTATCAAGCGCATCGACACTGACACCTCTTGTGATGTACATACCGCCTGCCTTTGCGATCTCGCTAAGCGGACGCTCAATACCATCGAAAATGTTGTGAAGGATACCAGGTGCCAATGTAACTGAGATTGCAGCTCCTGTTGAGTATACCTCATCACCCGGCCTTAATCCGGTTGTCTCCTCGTAAACCTGAATCGTGGTTCTGGAGCTGTCAAGACGAATGACCTCTCCTACTAACTTCTGCGGTCCGACATAAACCATCTCACCCATACGGAAAGAGGTCTGTCCCTTGATATAGATAACCGGTCCGTTAATACCGTAGATGATTCCTTTTACATCAGTGGCCATCGTATTCACCTCCGTCAAACTGGAACTCATTTCGAACCTCGGCAATTCTTGAATCCATTGAATTGTCTATGAGGATGTTTCTTGCCGGAATAACAGCTCTCATGCCGCCTCCGAATGAATACTCGCTCATCGTCAAGAAGCACTTGGTCTCTTCTTCTAGATCATGCTTCTTGGACGCGTCGGCCGGGTCCAGATAAATAATAATGTCATCATTTTTCGCAAATGCTTTTGCTTCAATGATCTGTTTCTTGATCACCTCGACGTACTCAGGTGTCTTTTTATATTCTTCTACAAGCTGGGCAACTTCTTTAAACAGCTTGTCTCTAAGCTCAGTATCTTTTCTACTGATCGCACGCTTGTTGACAAGATGCTCATGTGCCAACTTTTGATTTCCTTTTCTCTTAACAGCTTCGACTTCAACTGCCAGATCCTTTTCTTCCTGAGAAAGGATCATTGCTTTTCTCTCCTCAAACTGAGCATCCAGCGCAGCCTGATATTCTTTCAGAGAGGCATCCATTTCCACTGTAGCTTCCTGAACGGATATATCCATAAAATGGTTTAATTTTTCTTCCAGTGTCAACTAAATCACCTTCCATTCCATTATATCTTTAAACCTATTGCTTCGTTTACATAGGAAGTGATGAAATCAGCCTTACGGCCTGTTCCGTGGCGGTCAGGAACCTCTATGATCAGAGGCAGTTTGTGATCCAACTTCACTTTATTGATCAGCTCCGGATAGTCTCTTCCAAACTTTTCTGTCAAAAGTAGGATTCCGATTTCCTTATCTTCCAGCGCACGGTCTATTGCTTCCTTTAATTCACCCTGTTCGTGAACGACGCAGCCTTCAATTCCGGCCAGGCGCATGCCCACAAGGGTATCAACATTGTCACTGACCAAATATATTTTCATACTATGCCTTTCTGTTAGACACTTCGTTCGCGGGGCTTTGCCCCGCAAACAAAAATCTTTTTACAGCTGACCAAGAATCATGAAGGAGATGATCAAACCGTACAGGCAGACACCCTCTGCCAGACCTACGAAGATAAGAGACTTACCAAGAATGGAAGAATCCTCGCTGATTGCGCCAAGTGCTGCACTTGCTGCACTTGCTACGGCGATACCACCACCGATACAAGAAAGACCAGTTACAAGAGCTGCTGCAAGATATCCCATACCTGTGGAAAGACCTGCTGCGGAACTTGTTGCTTCTGCTGCTGCCTCTGCTGCCTGTGCATTTCCGCTGAACATGAAGCCGCAAGCGACTAACATGATACCGAAGAATG
The DNA here is from genome assembly GCA_958446555.1 of uncultured Lachnospiraceae bacterium. Classification (GTDB taxonomy): domain Bacteria; phylum Bacillota; class Clostridia; order Lachnospirales; family Lachnospiraceae; genus Anthropogastromicrobium. The sequence continues at coordinate 8,493 of CAUCWU010000005.1, forward strand.
CTGCTGCATTTGTACCGATTGTGAGCTTATAACGTGCCTTTGTCTTTGTTCCGCTTAAGAAATATGCGAATGGAACGACGATGCTTAATACCAGTGCTACAAGTAATGTAATTTTAACTAACATAATAAAAATCCTCCTCTTATCTCATGCTTTGTAATGTGTGTTTTTCCATAATTATTTCGTTTCCTGCTTTGCATTATATGGCTCGAACTCTCTTCCGTCGCCTTTGTAGAAACGGGAGAACATCTCGTAGTACTCCAGACGAAGTACCTGAATACCGACAATCAAGCCCTCCATACCGCAGACGAACAGGTTTCCTAAGATGACAACGAGAATATTCGGGCTGCCGCTCTCTGCTCCTGCAAGCTGCATAACAACCTCCATCATCGCTGCATGGCTGACTGCGAATGCACCGATACGGACGAAGGAAATGGTATTGGAGAAATAGCTAAGAAGTACCTCAATTAACTCAAACAGTGCCTGAACAACAACCATAACCGGACCTGTCTTTTCTGTTGGCTTTTTCTTCTCGCAAAGATCAGTTAACTGCTCTTTGAAGCCGATACAGATTAACGGTACGATAAACAGTACTGCAAGCAGTGCGCCGCCCGGAAGACTGTGTCCCGTCATTAACATTACAATGGCAAATACAAGCAGTCCATAAAATACCAGACCGGCAATTCCGTTTGTGTCAAAGCACAGATCACCAAGACTGTGATTTCTTGCTGCATTGATAATGTGGATGATCATCGTCAAAATAATCAGTCCCATACCAAATGCGACTGCCACGATAAATACCGTGTTCAGTCGGCCAATCATTGGAAGATTGGTCATCTTGGTCATTGGACGCATCCAAATCGGTTTTATGACATCCTCGAAACCAAAGATACTTCCGAACATAAATCCAAAGAAGGTAGAGAACACACCTGCCATACTGATGATGGCTGCTAAATCCATCTTCTTGAAGTGATACAGTAAGAATCCGCCGATTACAAGAAGCAATCCCTGTCCGACATCACCGAACATCCATCCGAAGATGAAGGAGTAGGTGATTGCAACGAAAATGGTTGGGTCAAACTCATTGTAGTTTGGCAGACCATACATACGAATATACATCTCATATGGCTTGAATAACTTCGGATTGCGAAGCTTTACAGGCGGCTGAGATACACGATTCTTGTTGTCATCGTGAACGATACAGATCACATTCGGATCATTGTCAAGCTCTGCCTGAAGCTTCTTTGCATCGCGGGCGGTCATCCAGAAGCATATAATATAGAAGTTTTTCTTATCAGCTCCTGTGACAGCTGCCAGTCTTCTGATATCGAAGTTTCTTGAGAACTTCTTTAACTTTGCTACTGCTGCAAGGATCTTGTCTTTCTTTGAGGAAAGAACATGATCAATCTCACTCTGCTTTTCCTTGATCTGTACCTCTAGATTGGTGATATCCTTGGTCAGACGGGCCAGTGCCTCCTCCGGAGTACCCTCATACTCATCTGGAAGACGGAAACGCTCAAAGTGAAGTGCCTTGTAAACGGCATCAATCTTTGCAATCTCATTTTTCGGGCTGAAATAAACGCCCCACACATATTCCTGATCCTTTTTGCATTCGTAAAAGATCGTATTGACATTGTCGTATGTGTACTGCATCAGCTTATCCACATAGTCGACCGGAATTCTTCCGAAGCGATACTTTACGGACTTGAATGCCAAAAGCTTATGGACATCGTAGCCTAAGTTGTTGAACGGTGTAATCTGATCCACCAGTTCCTGCAGCTGGACCTTTTGCTTGTTTAATTCCTCAAGTGCTTTTTCTGCTTCCTTGATCTGCGCATCTGCAGCATCAATCAGCTCTACTGCACTCTTTACATCCATAGAGTCATCCGACTTTGTTTCCTTCTCTCCCATTGCGGACATAAGCTCGGTAGCTTTGTTTAAGGTTTCGCGGTACGGATTGATCTCAATAAACGGCTTAAGTCCTGCCGTCTCGGAAAGCTCGGTCATTGTGCTTTCTAGCTGAAACTCGTACTTAGACAAATGCTGTTCAATTGCTCTGTCAATATCATCTTTGGGTCCCGTAATGCTTAAGAATTGCATTTTTTCTATCATGGTTACCCCTCGACTTTCCTAAATACTTACTTTTTACACCTTACTGCATCACTGCATACTTCATTAACTTCGATACTGGAATACCATAACGGATACCCTCGATGATAGATGTAATACGTGTGATTTCATGCTCTTTGCGGTATAAAAGCGCATTGAGCGGTGCAACTGAATATGGATTTTTTCTGCCAGCGAGTTCAAAAATACGCTCTACCAGCTCGGTGTACATCTTTTCTACAGAACGAATCTCAGCAAAATCGTCTGCATATCGCTGACCGTAGTAACCGTTTACAATGAGGGCTTTTGCCTCCTCATAGGTAGGTGCCTCTACGATCGCTGTGATGTCCTCCGGTTTTAAATGATAGTAGCTTGGAACTACCATCGCATACAGCTCTGCAGCCGTCATACGATAATTTTTCTTTGCACGCATCAGCCACTGGATGTTCAGCAGATCGATACGTCTTCCATAACTGTCCGCAATGATCTGTCTTTCTTTTCCCTTTAGAAGCTTATCTTTCTGCTTCCAGATATAGCTGAAATAGTACACGTCAAGACTGCCCTCATAGTCAAACAGACTTGGATTATCGGTTCGACGGATTGTGTCGAGCGGATGGAAGAACGGTGTTCCCTTTAAGGCTTCAATCAGCTCCTCCACACTTGTGCTGTTCTCAATCGCATCGGTGTCTAGATGCGAATGGCGCTCGAAAAACGCTCTGCGGTATGCCTGATCCTGTTGGATACTCTGACCAGAAATGACTTTTCTTAGACAACCCTTTAAATATGCTGCCTCATAGTGCAGAAAGTAAAAATCCAAAAATGCTCTCTGCTCTCCTCTGGCAAAGCTGTACAGACGGTTGTAATCGTTGTAGAGCGACCCCATAAGCGTCGCCTCGATCATTCCTCTGTGGCTGTCATGCTCGTCAAAGTCCCTTAGCAGCGGCTCATATTCTGAAAACTGTCTCAAATAACCGACAGCCTCACCGACACTCGCACAGGACGCTAACTGTTCGTACTGCTCTTTCTTTAAGAGCTTTCCTCCCATGGCCCGGGCTTTCGCACTGATACCGCTGTAAGATAAGATACCAGAAATAGTAATCACCCCATTTCATAAGATTTTTGCACAATAGTTATGATACCACAACATTTACTGTGCTGCAATCTTTGTAAGTAACTGCTTGGCAATTGCCGAATGGCTTTCCTCATAAATACGGTCCATATGGACAAGCTGTTTTTCAAGCTCTTCCTTCTGAGCCTTGAGTTCTTCATCAATCTGCTTTTCTAGCAGCGCTTGCTGCTCGCTGATCTTTTTCTCAGTCTCCTCATGAACCTGCTTTTCAAAGGCTGCAATTCTGGCATCCTGGTCTTTGGCCATCTGCTTCTTTCTTGCCCCCGCCTCCTCAATAATTGAAGATGCCGCAGTTTCTACTTCACTTAATCTTTGAATAATTTGATTCATCTGCATGCCTCCTTTTTCGCACACTCATTATAATATGCCGACGCAAAATTGTCATTGGCGAATTGTTTTAAAAAAGAGAAAGCGTTTCTGATTTTTTTTTGTCAATTTTCTTTCAATTTTGACCATTTATAACGCATAACGTAAAGTCGATTATGTTAATTCACGACTCGTTGACTTTTTTTTAACTATCATATATACTTTTCTCATACTATTAAAAGGAGGGGTTGGAATATGAAACATTTTGCTGTTACCATTACCAGAACCTGTGGTGCCGGCGGCACCTCTATCGCAAAGATTCTCTCCGCTCATTACGGGATTGAATACTATGATCGTATGCTGCTTCGCTTAGCTGCTGGAAACAGCGGCATCAATGAGGCAGTCTTTGCCGCAGCCGATGAGGATATGAAGAAAAGCCCACTGTTTAATGCCTTCAAGAAGGTGTACAATGGCGAGCATATCTTGCCAGAAAAGAGCGAATACGCAACAAGTGACGACTTATTTGCTTATCAGGCAAAGGTTATGAAAGAGCTCATCAAAGATAACTCTTTTATTGTAATCGGAAGAGGCGGAGATTATGTATTAAAAGATTATCCGTATCTGGTTCGTGTTTTTGTTCACTCCCACTATAAGGATTGTCTCTCTCACGAGATGGAGATCATGCAGTGCAGCGAGAAGGATGCTGCTGAGCGCATCGCAAAGACAAACAAGTACAGAAGTGACTACTACAAGCACTTCACCGGAAAAGAGTGGATGGATGCCAGAAATTATGACCTTGTTCTGGATACCAGCCGTTACACCTACCAGCAGTGCGCTGAGATGATCGAGGCACTTGTCGATCTGCGCATGAAGGGTTGAGAGGATAACCATGAGACTACGCAATGTCAAGGGTGCCCGCGAGGAAATGCTCGTAAATCCATTCGTGATTCAAAATCCAGAGCAGTATAAGGGGCATGTTACCTCTGAAATTTTTGGAAACGATCATCCAATTTTTATCGAAGTCGGCATGGGCAAAGGTCAATTTATCACATCCCTCGCCGCTCTTCATCCAGAGATCAACTACATCGGTATCGAGAAGTATTCTTCTGTATTGATCCGTGCAATCGAAAAGCAAGAAGAACTAAATCTTCCTAATTTGAAGTTTCTTCGCTTTGATGCTGAGGCGCTTCCTGAGATCTTTGCGCCAGGCGAGATTGCACATATCTATCTCAACTTCTCCGATCCATGGCCAAAGGATCGCCATGCAAAGCGCCGACTCACAAGCAGTCGCTTCTTATCCTTATACGATCAGATTTTAGTGGATGACGGCATCGTCGAGTTTAAGACCGACAATGAACCACTATTTGACTTTAGTCTTGAATCGGTAGAGGAATCCGGCTGGACTCTTTTGATGCAGACACGCGATCTACATCACAGTGAATTTGCCGAGGGCAATATCATGACCGAGTACGAGGCAAAATTTTCCGCAATGGGGAATCCGATCTACAAACTGGAGGCTGTGCACAACAAATAGAAAATGAAAAACGGGGTCAGGCACGGATAAACTTAGTTTTCGTGAACTGACCCCTATCTCAACATTCCCTTTTGCATGCTTTCGCCGCCGTCTGTAGGCAACGATAAAGGTGCAACAGCGTACAATCAAAGAATGGGCAGCAGCTGTGGCGGATGATAAAACGGCGAAATGGATGGCGACGACAGCAACTCATAGTGATCTCCAATAAAAAAGGCTCCTACCACAGAGTATGTGGCAGAAACCTAAATGTTCACGAGCTCGTATTCTAGGCAATGGCTTCGACGATTGTGCTTTACTGAGGCAATCGTTCGAAGCCCATTGATAACTTAAGCGCCCGTGAACTTAGTAACTTACTTAAACGACAGTTTATCCGTGCCTGACTCCGTGGAAATTGTAGGAGAAAAATATTTTTTTAATTTTTTTCAAAAAACTGTTGACAATTCGATTGGAATGTAGTATTATAATACATGTCGCGAGGGCGACGGACAAACAAGCGCTTCTAGCTCAGTTGGTAGAGCACCTGACTCTTAATCAGGGTGTCCAGGGTTCGAGCCCCTGGAGGCGCATGATTGAAAGGCATCTGACTTAGTCAGGTGCCTTTTTCGTTGCCAATCTTTTTGCTAAAATTTGGGGTCAAAATTTGGGGTCAGGCACGGATAAACTTAGTTTTCGTGCGCTGACCCCGTTTAAGCCTAAGATTGTCCGTGCGCTGACCCCGAATTGCACTCTATAATCTTCTGACATTCCCTACCGGGATCACATCAATCGTCTTGGCAATTTCATATACTCCCGTACAAACGGCTCTTTCAATAAAAGCAAAATTATGAAATAGATTCCGAAAAATGCAATCGCACTGAGTACCAATGTCACAAAGTGGCCAAGTCCCAATCCCACAATCACAACACACGGAATCGAAGAAACCACCGCTGCTACTACAGCCTTCCACACTGGAATCTGTCGAATGAGCGGCACAACTGTCTCCTTTAGTGCCACGGCCTGAACAGCAAGCACAGCAAACTCTGCCATTACTGTTCCAATTGCTGCACCTGAAGCTCCCAGTCTTGGAATCAAAAGCGCATTGATTATCACATCCACCACAGCTCCGACAACCTCTGATACCACAACGACATTCTCTCGTCCCATCGGGATTAACATCTGGATGCCCATGATATTGGACAAACCAATTGCAAATACTGTCGGCATAATTAACTGCATTGCTGGGATACTTCTCGTGTACTGATCACCAAATAAGAACAAAATGGATGGCTTTGCTGCCAATATAAAGTAAAGTGACAGTGGAATCGCTACAATAAAAATAAAATGAAGTGCCTTTCTTGCAATCTTCAAAAATTCATCCTTTAATCCCTTTTCCAAATAATAGGAAGCTCTCGGAAGAAGTACTGCACCAAGCGCTGTCACCACATTGACAAGTGCTGTCTTAATCTTGACTGACTGAGAATAAAAGCTATTCTCTGCATAGCCCTTCATAAAACGAAGCATTGTTGTATCCACACTGGTGTAGATCGTAGTTGCAATTGACATTGCAAAGAAGGACAGAATTGGCTTTAAATGGCGTTTAAAATGATAGCTACCAACTGGTTTTATATTAATTATCTTGTGAAGATGAAAGAAATTTACAATATTAGATCCCACCTGAGCTGTAATATACAGTGCTCCATATAGAATATAGTCAGATTCCTTCTGAACCATTGTTATGATACATACTAATACAATCACCTTAAAAATCAGGCTTCGAATTGTAATGTAGCTATACTCTTCTAGGCCCTTGTAAAGCCACTCAACACCGATTGTGTTTAGTAAAATCAGTGATCCCAAAATATAAAACAGTGTCTTTTGCTCCTGCATCTCTGGGACAATCGCAATTGCTACAAAAAAGCAAATATAAGCCAACACACAGGTAACCATATTGATTGCCAAAAGCTCCTGTACAACTCTCGACAGTTCTTCCTTATCGTCTCTCACCTTCGCACAGATACGAATACCATAGGTTGGAATTCCAAGCTGAGCGATCATTGAAAAATACATCACCATCGGATATACAAAGTCAACGATACCTGTTCCATTTGGCCCAAGTACCCTTGCAACATGTGATGAGGTGATCAACGGAAAAACAACCGAAGACATCGTCAGCAGTGCATTCATAAAAAAATTCACTTTAATTGATTTCTGTTTCTGCATATATTACTCTTTCTACTTGCAAACTAATTTTTCTCTTTTGATTTTTACACTGCACTTAAAAGCTTCCCTCATACTTCTTCTTTTCGAACTTGGCCTTTAAAAAAGCGCCTCCCTTTTTGATCCAATTTGTCTTCTCAATATTGACAAGCGGAACCTGAACATAGGATTCGTGATTTGTCTCAATCCAGACATCCAAAAGTAGCTCGCTGATGCGTCCAAACACTCTCGCATGGAAACTGCTTAAGGCTGATACATCAATTCGTTTTTCCAACTCTTGAAGCACAGGGAACAAAAATTCACAATATGCATTGCATTTTTCTCGCTTCATGATAAACATGTTAAACATATGACCACCAGTGCGCTTCATCACCTTATCAAATGCTGGAACATATTCTGGACATAGCTCTTTTAACACCTCTCTTGTAAGATCCAAGTGCTCTGCATAATGGGTATGCGCATAATGAGAATACAAGGTTTCAATATAGTATTCTCTCTTTGTTGGAAGAATAATATCACTCTTTGTCAAAAGCTTTTCAATATCCGCTCTATCAAGTATGCTGCCTAGCGGATCTTTGCGGCGCTTTATCACGCCCAAAAGGCCATTTTTCTTTCCCATATACCGTCTGTAATGTACCAAACCAATGACATCTGCAGGCAAATTTTTCCATGCCCAATACAAACCTGTTAACTCACAGTAATACGGATTTTTTTCGGAAATATTATCGCCTGTATTATCCGGTGTGTAGCCCACATCCGGATGCAGTGCTCTTCCCACCTGAACAGGCAGATAGCAGTCCTCCTCTGGCATCAGATACTGCTTATGAGCTGCAATTATTACCTTTATCTCCATTTTTCACCTATTTTTCTGTATTATTTTTACTGGTCAGCACATCTTTTTCAATAAAGATTGGACGTTGCTTTCCCTGAATATACATTCTTGCAATATATTCGCCCATAATTCCAAGAATCAAAAGCTGAATACCACCAAGAAGCAGAATCAATGCGACAATTGTTGCATAGCCTGGCACATCCACACCGCAGATGAGCCTCTGTAAAACAACTACAATAAAGTAGATAACAGCAAGCAATGACGTAAAAGATCCCAACACGGTTGCAATCTTAAGAGGTGCTGTTGAATAGCCAATAATACCCTCTATTGCATATTTAAACAGTTTCCAAAAGCTCCACTTTGTCTTTCCTGCATGGCGCTCTTGTGCAACATATGGAATATAGTAGGTATCAAAGCCTACCCAAGAAAAGATTCCTTTGGAAAAACGATGATACTCTGGCATACTTAAAATTGCATCTACCATCTTTCGTCTGCAAGTTCGAAAATCACTCGCCCCATTGACGAATTCTACCTCACTCATTTTATTAATCAAACGGTAAAATTCTCTCTTAAAGAAGGACAAACCTTTGCCTTCATTTCGCTCCTTCTGAAAAGCAGCTACACAATCATACTCCGGATGCTCATCGAGTATTGTAACCATCTTTCGCACAATCTCAGGACGCTGCTGCAAATCTGCATCAATCAATGTCACAAGATCACCCTTTGCGTGTTTCATTCCTGCTAAGATTGCTGCCTCTTTTCCAAAATTGCGTGAGAACTGTACGATTGTAAGTGGTGTCTCGTCCTTTTTCTCATAAAACAGCTTTTTTAACTCGATCCCTGTATGATCCCTACTTCCATCATTCACCATAACAAGCTCATACTCATAGCCGCAGCCGTCAAAGGCACTCACAGCCGCATCATAAAATGCTCGTACATTGTCTTGCTCATTATAGCATGGAACCACCAGTGATAATTTCATGATACTACCTCCTGTTTTCCATACATTCGTATCTTCCCCACTTTTTTAGCTTCATCGCTTACTATATCACAATTATGCCCTATTGGAAAGTGTATTTTGCGCTTTTCCTTTTCTTTTCAGCGTTTTTATGCTATTATGAAAGCGACTTATCTCTATTTTTAAGTACGAAGACTTCGGGCAAGCACGAAAACCTAAGGTTTTGTGAGCTGACCCTGAGTATAGAAAGGTATGGTTATTATATGAAAACGTTTTTTCGTTCTCTTTTTTCTCTCTGCTTATGTATCAGTCTTTTACTACCTCTTTGTGCACAGACAAAGACTCTCGCCGCAACAAAGGCAGAAATTGACACGATGCAGGCTCACCTTCCAGACGAGTGGCCTGAGGGGCCGACTATCACAAGTGAAGCAGCCATTCTTGTCGATATTGACACAGATACCATTCTGTATGCAAAAAATGCGACAAATTCAATGTATCCAGCCAGCACCACAAAACTAATGACAGCTTATCTAACACTGTCAAATGCTTCTTTGGACGATATTGTAACTTTCTCAAAGAATTCCATCTACAGTCTGCCAAGTGGAAGCAGCCATATCGGTATGCACATTGGTGAATCCTTGAGTGTAAAGGACTGTCTGTATGGCCTTCTTCTTCCCTCTGCAAATGAAGTGGCTACTGCTCTTGCTGAACATGTCAGCGGATCCGTATCTGCTTTTGTTGAGCTGATGAATAGTACAGCAACTGAGCTTGGCTGTGTGAACACGCATTTTGCCAATGCAAATGGACTTCAAGATCCAAACCATATGACCTGTGCCTACGATCTATATCGAATTATGCTAGGCTGCCTACAGTACTCTGATTTTATCTCGATTGCCTCGACACCAGCCTACTATCGAAAAGCTGACGAGATTTTAGACCGTGATATTCCGATGGGCACCACTAACAAGCTGATCAAAAAGGATTCCGATTACTACACACCATTTGTTATCTGTGGAAAGACAGGATGGACCGAGGAGGCTGGTCGCTGTCTTGTCACCTACGCCTCCCAAAATGGACGAAACCTGATCTGTGTCACAATGGATACAGAGGATCCAAACCAGTATAAAGATACGATTCAGCTTTTCAACTATGGCTTTGAGCATTTTAGTACTGCAAAGGTTGCCGAGCAAGATCCTTCCTATAGTACACAGGCTTTACATGCAAATAGCCCACTTGGTCTTTCCGAGCAAAGCTCCTCTTTTTTGACACTTGACAGTGCATCCCGTGTCACAATTCCTGACACAGTTTCATTGAAGGATTTGACACGCCGCCCAATTACAGGTGAGGACGGCAGCCATATACTTTCCTATGAGCTTCACGGTTATCCTCTTGGCGTTGCCAGAATTATCAATCAGGCTGCTGAAGATACCAGTGATCTGTATACTGCATCAGGCAGTTCTTTGTCCGATGTGATCCAAACAACACCACTTCACGAAATCAAGATCTGGCTTGTCGCATTTATGCTAATCGTTGTCATTTTGATTTTACTTCTTGTCATCTTTTTGCTTCGCTATAAGAAAGCAATGGCGAACAAGCAAAAAAGGCAAGCACCGCCGAAGAATCAATATCGGATGCAATAAAAAAACTACGGGGTCAGGCACGGATAAACTTAGTTTTCGTGAACTGACCCCGTTTTTCCGTTTACTCAGCCATTTTTCAGACCTTTTTCTACTGCCTTTTCAATCCGCTTTTTTTTGATTAACTCTGATCTTGCCTTAATCTTTCTGGCTCCTTCTGCATCAGTTAACTTCATTGTCTTAATCATAAATACATGACCATCGAAGTGTTTGACACGAATCTTTCCCTTCAGCCAACCGTGCCGTGGACAATATGCCAGTCCAAAATACTTTTTATTGTTATCAGAAAACCAGTTCATTCGTCTGGTGACATTCCGACCGCACTTATAGCATACCATGGAGTTTACATTTCGAACCTCCATCGCCTCCTCACGGCTTGGATATAACCTTGAGACAAATTTGGAATATCGCTCAAAGACGAGATAAATCTCCTCTTCTGCGCTCTTTGGTGGTCTATAGTAATCGACCGATACCATGCTCTGCCAGCTTTGCCTTTCTAGTTGATTTAAAATACAACCAGTATAGGCAGCATCGTAGACAGCCCGGTGAAATGGCCATTTCTTCGGCAAAGCAAGTGTCTCAATAACACTTTCAAGTGATGCACGCGCATGTCCATCCAGACACTGCAGACTATACAGCTTTTGCACATCATAATAAAACAGTGGAAATGAAAATGGATTTTCCAGACCAAAATATGCGATATTTCGCTGTAACTCTGTCAAATCCATATCACCCCAAGTAAAAAATACTGGGTCTTTTCCACACCACTTCCAAAACTGCTCCATCGCGTCCGGAAATGGGACGCCTTTTTTGTTTAGCTGTTCCATGCCAATACCGACCACTTCCCGCACGCGGTAGAACAGTTCTTTATACACACATGGCCGAATCAGACAACTAAAATGATCCGTCTGATTTCCATGCTCATCCAGACGCACAGCACCGATCTCAATGATCTCAAAGGTAAGCCCGGACTCTTCCCTATCGCGTGTTTGCGCCTGGTTCCATTCCAAATCTAATACAATTGAATTCATAAAATCTAAAAATCTTTCCTAAACTAAGTTTCGGGATCAGGCACGGATAAACTGGAGTTTAGTAAACTGACCCCTTAACAGACTATACGTTTTCCTCTGCTCCTGGCACCAGCATTTCAAGCCCCTCAACTCCCTCAACTGCATCGCTGATTGAGCTTACCACATGACGAAGCGAAACAAGTCTTGAATAAAATTTTGCATATCCCGGTTGAACCTCGCAGCCATTTCTGCCATAGAAATAGCTTCTCATCATCTCCTCAGCTGCAAGACTAATGCCATTTCCAGATGCCTGATCCATTGCATCCAAGTAAATTTCAGGATCTGCCTGCGCCTCAAGTCCCATTCGATACTCTCCTGCTCCGTACAGCCCACAATACTCAGCACATAGGACGTTTATCGTATGCTGAAGTTCTTTTCTTTCTTTTTCTCCAACTGTCTCAAAAAGCTCCTGATGCAGACGATTGATCTCAGTTAAAATAACAATAATCGGATCGGTTGCAGCTTCGTAAACTGCTTTTCCATTTTTCTCGCTTGCAAGAAGCGGTGCAAATACAGCCATCTGTAACAAAGCCGTATTGACAGCATCATCTGCTGCAATCTGTCTACATCTATCCTTCACCTTCTCCACTGACCTTTCATCAAAATGATCCTGATACAGAGTTGCAAACTCCTCAAATCCATCTTCCAAAAATGCACACAGTACATTTCCCATCAGTTTTGCTGTATCATTCTCTCCATTCTTTTCCATATCGAGATCTGGATGCAAGAGCGGCAAAATCTCATCATAGACCATCTGCGTATTTAGAGAATCTTTTGCCTGCAAATATTTCAGCACACGCGAAAAATTCAAATATAAATAGAGAAAGCTTTCTGTCATCAAAAGATGCTTTACATCAAGAAGATCTGGCTCATAACCACTTACCTCATTTTGATCCATCACCTGTGATACCGGCACAAGCTTCCAATACTCTCTAAGATGGGGAAAATTAAGCCCTTTCTTTTCACGATACTGTGCCTGCGGCAGACGCTTGGATGCTTCCTTTCGCATCTCCATCAGATTTTCACGATACTTATCCGGCTGACCGAAGCACTCCTCCTCAAAGTAATCAAGTACATCTGTAATTCTATCATCGCTGATATCGGCTGCCTCATTGCTGTAAAGCCAAACCAAATCACTCACAGCATCCTTTAACCTATGCATTGAATGCTCTGCATGCTTGTACATAACCTGATCGAGCGCCATCTTAAGTGCAACTGCAGCCTTCTCATAGGCTCCCTTCGCAATCAGTCTGTTTCCTTCCTCCTGAAGAGACTTAAAATTCCAACTCTCATCATCGTACTCCTCATACCACAGATCGGCTTTACAGCTGGGACAAAAATGTGGATTCCCCCAAAAATGTGCATGGCAATTCCTGCATTTTCCCATTTGTATCACTTCCTTTCTTCTTTCTTTTCACTATTTACGTCTGATTCTAGCACAAACTAGGTAAAATAGCAATGCAGCCGCTTTCTATTTTGAATGGATTGTGGTATGATGAGGGCAGTTTTAAATTTCAGGAGGGTATACTATGAATTTTCAGGAAATCGAAAAGCTAGCTTCTTCCATTATGGAGAACGCAGTTGCAAACAAGGAAGTTGCAGGCATGAACCTGCTTGTCTTAAAGGATGGCGGACCCGTATTATCTCTTCAATCAGGCTATGCAAATCTCGAAAATAAGACATCTTTCGCAGAAAATACGATCATGCGTCTGTATTCGATGAGTAAGCCGATCACAGCTGCCTGCATGATGATTTTGATGCAGCGTGGTCTTGTGGATTTGAATGATCCGGTATCCAAATTTATCCCAGCTTTTGCCAATCAGACCTATGTAAATGGAAATTTCTTATCTCTTGTCAATCGCCAAATGACCGTACATGATCTTTTGTTTATGACATCTGGTCTGTCCTACGGAAGCGACTCTGCTGCCGGCAAGGCAACTTTTGATGTGTTTGTTGAGATGGATAAGCGTCTGTTTACTGATCATGCAATGACAACAAGAGAATTCGCTGACCGCATCGGTCAGAATCCACTTGAATTTGAGCCGTCCTCCAGTTTTATGTACGGTGTTTCAGCCGATATTCTTGGTGCATTGATTGAGGTGATCTCTGGCATGAGCTTTGCTGAGTTTTTAAAGAAGGAAATCACCGATCCTCTTGAGATGGCCGACACCGGATTTTTCGTTCCAGAAGAAAAACAGTCGCGCCTGTCTCATGTCTACAAGCGCACTGATGACGGCTTTACTCTTTACACTGGAAACCATCTTGCCATTCGAAATCCGATGGATGTTCTTCCGGCCTTCCAGTCTGGGTTATGGCCGGTGTTTCGGTCGGCGTCGCAGTGGCAGTCGGCGTCGGTGTCGCCGTCGGAACCGG